>JBEBHW010000080.1:0-10020 GCA_040081145.1 Burkholderiaceae bacterium | reverse complement strand
GAAGCGGTGGGCGAAGTCAACGCCTGCTCGGAGCACGCCGAGTGGTGCGCCGAGGAATCCCGGCGCATTTACGGCCGCGTGATCACGCCACGCAACGATGCCGTGCGCCAGCTGGTGCTGCGCGAGCCGATCGGCGTGTGCGCCGCGTTCTCGCCGTGGAACTTCCCATTCAACCAGGCGATCCGCAAGATCGCCGCGGCCCTGGGCGCAGGCTGCACGATCATCATCAAGGGGCCGGAAGACTCGCCGAGCGCAGTGGTAGCGCTCGCCCAGTTGTTCCACGACGCCGGCCTGCCCCCGGGCTGCCTGAACGTGGTGTGGGGCGTGCCCAGTGAAGTGTCGGATCACCTGATCCGCTCGCCCATCGTGCGCAAGATCTCCTTCACCGGTTCCGTGGCCGTGGGCAAACAACTCGCCGGTCTTGCGGGCTCGCTGATGAAGCGCTGCACGATGGAACTCGGCGGCCACGCGCCTGTGATCGTTTGCGACGATGCCGACATCGACGCCGCGGCCGACATGCTCGCCCCGTTCAAGTTCCGCAACGCCGGCCAGGTGTGCATCTCGCCGACGCGTTTTTACGTGCAGGAAGGCGCTTACGACAAGTTCGTCGCGCGCTTTCTCGCCAAGGTGGAAAAGGTCAAGGTCGGCGACGGCCTCGCGTCGGACACGCGCATGGGGCCGCTGGCGCAAAAACGCCGCGTCACCGCGATCGCCGGCTTCATCGACGACGCGCACCAGCGCGGCGCTTCAATCCTCACCGGCGGCAAGGCGCTGCCCGGCGAAGGCAACTTTTTCGCCCCCACCGTGATTGCCGATCTGCCCGACGATAGCCGCCTCATGACGGAAGAGCCGTTCGGCCCAGTCGCCGGCATGGTGCGTTTCAAGTCGGTCGACGAAGTGCTGAAACGCGCGAACAGCCTGCCGTTCGGCCTCGCGTCCTACGTCTTCACGACGTCGACGCGCAACGCGCATGCGCTGTCCAACGGCCTCGAAGCGGGCATGGTGTCGATCAACCACTTCGGCATGGCGGTTGCCGAAACGCCGTTCGGCGGCATCAAGGACAGCGGTTACGGCAGCGAAGGCGGCAGCGAGACTTTCGACGGGTATCTGAATACCAAGTTCGTGACGCAGATGAATTGACGCGTGGCGGTCGCCGACCCGCAGACGAAGCGCTGGTGGCGCCGCGCTCCGGGTCGGAGGACGAAGCGCGCGCCCAAACCCGTCTTGGGGGTCCGCGTTCCCGCGGCGCTGCTGTGCGTGTCCGCGCTCGCGCCGTCGATGCATTGCACGGCGCAAGCTGCGGCTCGCGAGCAGGCTGCCATCGCGCCGGAGTTGGTCCGCTTGACATTGGGGCTGGGCCTGGTGCGTTACGTCGCCGAAGAACCGCTGGCCGTCGGCGGCCTTCTGAATCGCGAAGAAGGTGACCTCGAGCGCGCCACCCTGGGTTTGTCGCATCCAGGCGCGGTTCGCGATTCGGCATCCCGCGCGCAGCACTTCAGCGCGGCCCATACCCCATCGCCTGCGGCAACCACAGCACGATCTGCGGGAACAACGTCATCGCCAGCAGGAGCAGCAGCAGCATCACGACAAACATCCAGCCCTCGCGCAGCATGTCGCCGATGGGGATGCCGGTCAGCGCCTTGGTGACGAACAGCAGCATGCCGAACGGCGGCGTGATCAGGCCGATCATCATGTTGAGCACGACGAGCACGCCGAAGTGCACCAGGTCGATGCCCAGCGCCTTGACGGAGGGCAGCAGCAGGGGCACGAACACGAGCAGCAGCACCGAAACGTCGAGAAAGCACCCCAGCACGAGGAACAGCAGGTTCACCAGCAACAGAAACTGCAGCGGGCTCAGGTGCAACGCATCGACCCACAGCACCACCGCCTGCGGCACGCCTTCCGCGGTGAACGCATAGTTCAGGATGAACGCGCCGGCGAGCACGATCGTGATGACGGCGCTGGCGCGCGCCGATTCGAGAAGCACGGCGTAGAGGCTGCGCCAACTGAGAGCGCGGTACACGACACCGGCGAGCAGCAGCGCGTGCAGCGCCGCGACCGCCGCCGCTTCGGTGGGCGTGAACGCGCCCGAGTAGATGCCGCCCAGCAGCACGAGCGGCATCGAGAGCGGCAGCGCGCCGCGCCACACGATGTTCGGCCACTCGCGCAGCGGCAACTTGTCCTCGCGCGGCATGTTGCGCTTCGTCGCGATGACGTGCACGACGAACATCATCAACAGCGCCATGAGTCCGCCCGGGACGACGCCGCCGAGAAACAGCGCGCCCACCGACGCGCCTGAGACGAGCGCGTAAATCACCATCGGGATGGAGGGCGGAATCATCGGCCCGAGCGTCGCGCTGGCGACGACCACGGCGCCGGCAAAGCCCGGCGAGTATTCGGGCTTCTTCAGCATCGCGCGGATCGTCACGAGACCCGGGCCGGCGGCGTCGGCGATCGCGCTGCCGCTCATTCCGGAGAAGATCACGCTCACCAGAATGTCGACTTGCGCCAGCCCGCCGCGCAAGCGCCCGACGAGGATGCGGCAAAAATCGAAGATGCGCTCGCTGACGGTGCCGGCGTTCATCACATTTGCAGCGAACACGAACAGCGGCACGGCGAGCAGCACGTAGCTGTTGTACAGGCCATTGCCGATTTGTTCGGCGAGCAGCCCCAGGTCCTGGCGCTTCACGATCAGGTAGGCGATGCCCGAGGCAAGCATCGAGAAACCGATCGGAAGGCGCAGCAGCATGGCGGCGAGCAGCACACTGCCCAGGGCCCACAGGGCGAACGTCATGGCAGGGACCCGGTGATGCGCAAAGTGGATTCCGGTTTGCGCCGGAATGACGATTCGGGTGCCAGCGTCATGAGGGCAAGGCCGAGTCTTCCAACCCTTCGCCACGCAGCGCGCGCCACACCGCCCAGGCACTGCGAACCACGATCGAGCCCAGCAGCGCGACGAACGGCAGGAACACGGCCATCATCGGCAGGCCGAGCACGGGCGTGCCTTCGCGCGCCATGAAATGCACATAGTCCCAGGTGCCGGGCAAGGCCCAGGCGCTCAAGCCGCCGAGCATCAGGTGCGCGCCGATACGCATCGCGCGGCGCATGCGGCGCCCGGCGGCGTTCCAGACCAGGTCGAACGCGACATGCTCGCGCTCGCGCACGATGAACGCCGCGGCCCACAAAATGACCCAGAGGTACAGGACCACGGCCATCTCATCGGTCCACGGCAGCGGCTTATTGAACACGAAGCGCGCCGCGATCTGCACCAGGAAGACGAGGAACAACGCGGCAAACAGCGCCGCGCCGATCGCGTCGGCGCCGCATTGGGCCCAGCGGCGCAGCACCTACTTGACCGCGTTGATGCGTTCGAGCAGGCCCTTGGGCCAGGCCTTGGCGATGTCGGAGACGGCGTACGCCGATTGCACGGCCTTGCGAAACGCGTCGCCGTCGGGTGTGCTGATTTGCAGACCTTGCTGCTTGAAGAACTCGACGATCTGCGCTTCTTCCTTCAATCGATTTTCATTGTTGTACGCGGCGGCAGCCTGCGCCGCCGCCTTGAGCTTCGTCTTTTGCGCCGCGCTCGCTGCGTTCCAGGTCTTGTTCGCCACTGCGATGAAGAGCGAATCGACGAGGTGGTGCGTGAGCACGAGCTGCTTTGTCACCTCGTAAAATTTGGCGGCGCGCACCGTGGGCAGCGGGTTGTCCTGGCCGTCGATCGTGCCGGTCTTGAGGCCGAGGTACACCTCGCCGAACGCGAGCGGCGTTGCCGTGGCGCCGAGCGCCTCGCCGAGGAACAGCCATTCTTTGGTTCCCGGCATGCGCAGCTTCACGCCTTTCAAGTCGGCCGGCGTGCGCACGCTCCGCACCTCGCGCAGGTTCAGCTCGCGCGTGCCCAGGTAGGCGGTGGCGAGCAGCGTCACGTCCATCTTCTCCTCGACGAGCTTGAACAGTTCCTCGCCGACCGGGCCGTTGAACACGCTTTGCTGGTGTTGCGGGTCGCGGATCACGTAGCCTGCTGTGAAGATCGAGAACTCGGGGATGAGCTTGGCGATGTCGAACGCCGAGATCGAGGCGAACTCAAGGTTGCCGCGCGCCATCGCTGCGGGTTCTGTGCCCTGCTTGAAGAGCGACGCGTTGAGGTTGATCTGCACGTCGAACTCACCCGGTGCGCTCTTGTCGAGGGAGTCCTTGAACACGCTCCACATCTTGGCGTGCCAGTCGTCGGGCACGGCGGGCGTGGATATGCGCAGGGGTGTCTTGCCCTGGGCGAGGGCCGGCGCGCCGAAGGCCAGGACGATGGCCCCCATCGAGGCTGCGAGCAGGCGACAGGCCGAGGAGCGATTCATGGGCGATTCCTTCGCAAAGCAGGGTTCAGGCGGCGGCACGAGGCGGCGCAGCAGGGCGCAGTCTAGACCCAAGCGGCCGGAATCCTCCCCAAATCAAGGTGTGGGTGCCACCTGCCGACCGCGCCGACTCTTACTCCGTCTCAGGAGCCGCAGCGCTTCGGCGCGGGCGCGGCGCCAACCGAGCCCCAGAGGCTGCCCAGCTGCGGCGCCTCGCCTCCATTCAAGACGGAACGAGGCCTCGACCTCGTTGTACGGCGTCAGGCCGAGCCCGGCAGAGCTGGTCAGTTCGCCCTAAGCGCAATCCAGAGTGCGCTGCCACCCACCCCCTAGGTTGAACATTGACCCAGCTTAAGTAGTTCGATTGAATCGCGCCGCGGATGTCAATCACATCAGCCACACCACGCAAGAGAGCCGCCCGGATGCTGAGCCGAAGACGCTTCACCGCCACCGCCGCGCTGCTTCCATGCGCCGTCGTTCAAGGGGCCACGACAGCCTCGCCAAAGGCGGGCGCGCCGGGTCCGGAAAATTTCCCCAATGTCGAGTTGCTGAACCAGGATGGCAAGCTGCTGCGCTTCTACGACGACCTGATCCGCGGCAACCACACCGTCGTCATCAACTTCATCTACGCCCAGTGCGGCGACATCTGTCCGATGACGATGACGAACCTTTCCAGGGTTCAAGACCTGCTGGGGCCGCGCCTCGGGCGCGAAGTGCGAGTCGCTTCGATCACGATCGACCCCGTCCGCGACAGCCCGGTGGTGCTCAAAGGCTACGCGAAGCAGTTCGACGCCCGGCCGGGCTGGCAGTTTCTGACCGGCTGGCCCAACGACATTGAAAGGATCCGCCGCAAGCTCGGCGCCTTCGACCGAGATCCGGAAATCGACAAAGACAAGACACAACACACCGGGATGCTGGTGTACGGCAACGAGGCTCGCGGCCGCTGGGGCCGCGTGTCCGGTCTGGCAGAACCCAAGCTGATTCTGTCCAGCATCACGCGCTGGATCTGAGCAAGCCAGCGGCCGCGCCGCGACGCCAATCAAATTCACTGACTTGAAGGAGACACTCTCGTGCTGAACCGAAGAAACGTTTTCAATCTCGGATTGCTGGGATCTGCCAGCACGCTGCTCGGCCTGCCGACCCTCCCGCGTGCGGCCGGCGGCGCCACGGCACCGCGGCGCGTGCTGACACCGTTTCTGGATCCGCTGCCGTTCCCTCCCGCCCCCCGCGAGCTGCCGTTCACCCCCGGGAATGTGCCCCTCGTGGGTCTGGCCGAGGAGGTGAAGCCCTTCGTCGACGCGAGCCAGACCAAAGGCAAGGTTGGGTTCTACCGGATCGTTTCCGAAGTTCGATCGGTGAAGTTTCATTCACAGCTGCCTGCGACGGAAATCTGGGGCTACTCCGACGGCAACTTGCCGGCGGGCCAGTCGTGGAACTACGCACTGGGGCCGACCTTCACACGCCCTCTCGCCAGCACCCCTTACAGCGGCACCGTCGTGCGCCACGAGAACAAACTTCCTTCGGCGCAGGACCACGTCGGCTTTGGCGAACCGCGGACCACTGTGCACATGCATGGCGGTCATCATCCGGCGCGCTCCGACGGATACCCCGTGGACACGCCCCTGCTTGGCGGCAAGGTGACGTTCGCGCGAAACGAACACTTCGACTATGTCTACCCGCTGCTGGACCCGGGCGATCTGGACGACTTGAACGGCGACACGACGCCTCGTCGCGACCCCACCGAGCGCCCCTCGACGCTCTGGTATCACGATCACATCCTGGATTTCACTGCGCAAAACGTCTATCGCGGCCTGGCGGGCTTCTTCCTGGTCTTCGACAACGCGCGCGAGCCCGACCCAGCACTGCGCAAGCATGTGCGGGACATCGGCAACGAAACGATGGCGCCGACAGCCGATATGCCCAACCTGCTGCAGCTGCCCAGCAACAACACGACCGACGGCAGCTACGACTACGACAAGACCTTTGACATTCCAATGGTCGTTCAGGAGAAGACCTTTGGCCCGAACGGCGAGCTGGTCTACGACGTGTTCAATCAGGACGGCTTCCTGGGCGAGCAGTACCTGGTCAACGGCATGGTGCAGCCCTACCTGCCGGTGAAGCGGCGCAAGTACCGGTTTCGCTTCCTGAACGGCTCGAACGCGCGCATCTACCAGCTGTTCCTGGTCGACAAGAACGGGCGCAGCTATCCGATGACGCAGATCGCGACCGAAGGGGGTTTGTTGTCACGGGCGCTGGTTCGCCCGAGCTTCATGCTTTCCATGGCGGAACGCGTCGAAATGGTGATCGATTTCAGCGCCTTCCCGTACCCGCAATTTTCTGAGCTCTACCTCGAGAACCGCTTGGTGCAGGTGGACGGGCGTGGCCCAAAGGGCACGTTCGAAAAACCCGAACTGGCACCACGCGGCACGCAGATTCTGAAATTTCAGCTGGGAGCTGCGGTTGCCGACCCAAGCCGCGTGCCGCAATCCCTGCGGCCGTTCTCACCGATTGAGGCAGAGAAATTGAGCGGCGCCCCGATCCGCAATTTCCTGTTCGAGCGACGCAACGGCCTGTGGGTCATCAATGGCCAGGTCGCCGGCGACCTCGGCGTGGCTGTGGCGACACCCACCAGCGGGCGCGGCGAAATCTGGCGGTTCATCAACAAGTCGGGCGGGTGGTGGCACCCGATTCACGTGCATTCCGAATACATGCGCGTCATCAAGCGCAACGGCAAGGCGCCGTTCGACGGGACGGGCGTCGACCTCGGCCAGAGTGTGGAGCGAGACGGTCTGGCGAAAAAGGACACGATCGTGCTCGGGCCCAACAGCGAAGTCGAGGTGTTCGTCGAGTTCCGTGATTTCAAGGGCCCCTGGGTCTTTCACTGCCACAACATCGAACACGAAGACCACGCGATGATGGCGCGATTCGACGTGAAGTGATCAGAGGCGCTTTTTGCCGCGCGCGGCGGCGGCGCGCGGCAGCTTGCTGCGTGCCGCGTCACGCAGCGCCGCGTCGATCAAGGCGTCGGCCATCCACGTCGCAGTGCGCTCGGCCTCGCGGTCCGACGCGCCCCAGATGTCTTTCAGGATGATGACCAGCTCAAAGCCGTAGATCACCGACAGCGCCTTGTGCAGCCGCTCATGCACAGCCTTGGGAAGCTGCCCTTCAAGGGGGGCGATCGCGTTTTCCAGGATGCGCACGCGATGGCCACGCCGATACGGCTCTTCTTCGAGCAGGCCGGCGCGTTCCAGCGCCCACTGTTCGAGAGAGAGTTGCACGGCGGCGCGCATCTGCGGCTCGAATTCCTTGAAGCGCGGGAAGGTCTGCTCGAACAGTTCACGCACGCGCTCGCGGCCATCGGGGGCCGTCGACGCGAAGGCACGCACCGGGCCGAGCGAGGCGTCCATCACCGCCGTGATGAGCGTGCTGCGGCTCGGGAAATAGCGGTACGCGGTGGCGCGGGAGACCGCCGAGCGCATCGCCACTTCGGCCACGGAAGGGATGCGCCCTTCCTGTTTGATCAACGCCATCGCCGTGTCGAGCAACAGTTTGAACGTCGCAGCCGTCACGCCGCGCGCGGGTGGCGTGGGCGACACGCTGAGCTTGTGTTGGAGTCGGGCCATAGGGTTTGTCCGGGGAGTCTGCGTCGGGTTTCGGGTTCCGAAACCCGGGTGCGGCCCGTATGATGCGGCCGTCCAGATTTGAGACGCAAGTCTTATTTTTGCGCGTCCCGCGTCGAAACCGCCCGACCCTCGTACGCACGCCGCTCGCGGCGATGCGCCCAGGAGACCTTTGAATGCGCTTGGCCTGTTGGAACTGGGGCGGACGAATGCACGCGGGCACGGTGTCGGCTGACGCGTCCGAGGTCACCCCATTGGCGCTGGCCGACGCGTCGCGCGGTGTCCTCGGTCTGATCCAATCGCGCGCCCGCGGCGAGCCGTGGCCGGCGGCGTGCGGCGCGCGTTTGCCGCTCGCCGCAGTCACGCTCAATGCGCCGCTTCCCAAGCCCTTGCGCGGGCTGTGGTGCGTGGGCCGCAACTACCGCGCGCATGCGCAGGAGTTGGCCAATACGGTGTTCCGCGAAGTGCTGCCTGCCGCGGATGACGGCTGGCCGATTGTCTTCAGCAAAGTGGCGCAAACCGTCATCGGCCCGTTCGAGACAGTGCGCCTGCCCGGCGCCGCGGTCTCGAGCCAGATCGACTACGAATCGGAGCTCGCCGTGATCATCGGCCGCGGCGGGCGCGACATCTCGCGTTCGCGCGCCATGGACCATGTGTTCGGCTACGCCGTCGTCAACGACGTGACGGCGCGCGATGTGCAGGTGCGCCACTTGCAATGGGATCTGGGCAAGAGCTTCGACACGTTCTGCCCGATGGGGCCATGGATCGTGACCGCCGATGAACTGGACGGCCGCTCGCTACGCGTGCGCGGCTGGGTCACGCCCGCGGGCGGCGCGGCCGAGTTGCGCCAGGACGGGCACACGCGCGACATGATTTTCGACATCCCCACACTCATTGAGACCTGTTCGCGCGGCATCACGCTGCTGCCCGGCGACATCATCGCCACCGGCACGCCCGCTGGCGTGGGCATGGGCTTCAAGCCGCCGAAGTGGCTCGGTGCGGGCGACGTGGTGCGGATCGAGATCGACGGCATCGGCGCGATCGAAAATCGCTTCGAGTTCGACTGAGCCGCCGGACCGGGCCGCTTGCACCTATGGCACTGCACCTCATCGAGCGCATGGTCGTCGAAGACGAGGGCGAAGGTGACGCCATCGTTTGCCTGCACGGCCTGGGCGGCACCGCCAACACCTGGACGCCACTCATGCCCGCGCTCGCGCGCTATCGCGTGATTCGCCCCGATCTGCCGGGCAGCGGGCGCTCCACCGTCGAGGGGCCACTTTCCATCGAACGCCTCGTCGACGCAGTGCTCTCGGCGTGCACGCGCCTGAACGTGAAGCGCGCGCATTTTCTCGGCCACTCGATGGGCACGATCGTGTGCCAGCACGTCGCCGTGGCGCAACCCAAACTCGTGCGCAGCCTCGCCCTGTTCGGCCCGGTGCACGCGCTCGCCGACGCGGCACGCAGCGCGATCCGCGCGCGCGCCGCGAAGGTGCGCGGCGACGGGCTCGCGGAGATGCACGAGGTGGCGCAAGCGCTCGTGGCGGGCGCCTTGTCGGCCGACACGAAGCAGCGCCAGCCGCTGGCCGTGGCCTTCGTGCGCGAAAGTCTGCAGCGCCAAAGCCCCGACGCTTATGCGCGCTCCTGCGAGGCGCTCGCCGACGCGCAGGCCGCCGCGGTGGAGCGCATCGACGCGGCCGCGCTGCTGGTCACGGGGGATGAAGACGCCGTCGCCCCGCCGCAAGCGGTGCGCGCGCTGGCGCAACGCTTCAAGGACGCACGTGTCGTCGTGCTGAACCGCTGCGGCCACTGGACGCCGATCGAGCGCGCAGAAGAGTGCAGCCGCGAGCTGCGTGAGTTCCTCAGTCGACACCACTGAAAAGCTCGGAGCCAACGAAGGAGCCCGATATGGCCGACGTCTTGTTCACCAACGCCCGCATCTTCGACGGTGGCGGCGACCTGCCTTTCAGCGGCGAAGTGCTGGTGCAGGGCAACAAGATCTCACGCGTCTTTCGCGCCGGTCAAGGCACGCGCGCGCTGCCGGTGGGTGGCACACA
>JBEBHW010000749.1:0-2222 GCA_040081145.1 Burkholderiaceae bacterium | reverse complement strand
GCTGACCGGCAGGCACCTGGTGTGGCAGCCCTCCGTGCTGGGCAGGCTGCGCAAATTCCTCGCGCAGCGTTGCAAGGGCAACGAGCCTTGGCGCGGCCACGACGCCTTGAGCGATGAAGCCTTCGTCGCGCGCTACGGCGGCTGGCATGGGCCCTACGAAGAGGGCACGCTGTTTTTTTACATCGACGAGTACATCAAGGACTCGCCCAAGGACCTGCTCGCCACACTGGGCACCACGGTCGACTGGCTGGCGCGCAGCTTGAAGAAGGAGTCGACCCTCGTCGAAAAGAACATCGACGCACTCGCGGGGCTGCTGCAACTCAACCCCGCCGAACGCGCCTTGTTGCTCTACGGAACGCTCGCGCGGTATCAGCGCGACCTGCGCGGCCTGCTCGTCGAGTTCAAGGTGGCGAACGCCCAAGAGGCGTACGCCGCGATTGCCGCAGTCGCCGGCGTGAACCCCAACGAAGTCGGCGAGGCGTTGCGTGCGGGTTCGCGGCTCGAGCGCATCGGCATGGTCGAGAACCTGATCTCCGAGCACAACATCACCGACCTGGCCGACCTGATGAAGGTGAGCGATCAGTTGCCCCAGGTGCTGATGCGCAAGTACGAAGGGCCGTCCGACTTGATGGCGGTATTCACCCGGCCCGTCGCGCGCAGCGAGCTGACGCCCCAGGACTTCGACTTTGTCGGTGTCGACCGGGCCATGATCACGGCCTTGCTGCGCAACGCCGTCGCGCGCAAGGAACCCGGCGTCAACATCTTGCTTTACGGGCCCCCGGGAACCGGGAAGACCGAACTCGCCAAAGTGGCGGCGCAAGCCGCCGGTGCGCAACTTTACGAGGTCGAATACGCCGACCGCGACGGCAACTCCCTGAGCGGGCGGGACCGCTATCGCTCGTTGCAAATCAGCCAGGTGTTTCTCAAGGGCAGCGGCAACGTCGCTTTGCTGTTCGACGAAGTGGAAGACGTGTTTCCGCCGATCTCGACCGACGCCGCGCAAGTGATTGCGCGCCTGGACACGGGCGACGGCTCACCCACCGGCAGCGTCAGCGGCAAGGCCTGGGTGAATCAGTTGCTCGAGACCAATCCGGTGCCGGTGATCTGGGTGACGAACCGCATCGAGCAGATCGACCTCGCGTTCCGGCGCCGCTTTCAATACCACCTCGAATTGAAGAGTCCGCCGCCGGGTGCGCGCGAGGCGCTGGTGGCGCGCGCCTTGGCGGGTGTGGCCGTGGACCCGGCGTTTGCGCAGCGCCTGGCGCAGCGGCGCGCCTTGACGCCGGCGCAAATCCGCACTGCGGTGAAGTTCGCAAAATTGGCGGGCCGCGACGCCGACGGCGCGGCGGGCGCCAGCGCCGAAACCTTGATCGAGCGGCAATTGGGCAACGCCGACAAGGCGCTGGGCACCACGCATCCCGAACGCGGCGCCCGATCCGTCGTGACGAGCTACGACTTGGCGCTCGTGAATACCGAATCGCGCTTCGAAGTCCCCAAAATCATTGAAGCGCTGCGCCGCAAGGGGATCGGCGCCTTGTGTTTTTATGGCCCCCCCGGAACGGGCAAGACGGCATTGGCCGAACACATGGCGCGCGAATTGCAACGCCCGCTGATGGTTCGCCAGGCGAGCGATCTGGTCAGCAAGTTCCTTGGCGAAACCGAGCAGAACATGGCGCGCATGTTCGAAGAGGCACAAACCGAAGAAGCCGTATTGCTGCTGGACGAGGCCGACAGTTTTTTGCGCAGCCGAGGCATGGCGCAGCGCACCTACGAGGTAAGCGAAGTCAACGAGATGCTCCAGGGCATGGAGCGTTTTGCCGGCATCTTCATCTGTACGACGAACCTGTTTCTCGACCTCGACGAAGCCGCGCTGCGGCGTTTTACGTTCAAGATCCAATTCAAACCCTTGACCGTGGCGCAGCGCGAGCAAATGTTCGTTGCCGAGGCGCTGGCAGGCGCGGCACAGCGCTTGACCGACGAGCAGCGGCAACGCCTGGCGCAGTTGGACGAGCTGACCGCGGGCGACTTTGCTGCCGTGAAGCGCCAAGTCGACATCCTCGGCGAAGTCTTCGAACCCGACGAGTTCCTTTCGCAAATCGAGTCCGAACATCGCGTCAAGCCGCAGGTGCGGCAGCGCCGCGGCATCGGCTTCGTGCACTAAGACGCAGCTCATTCAGGCCGGCGCGGCGATCGACCCTCGTCGCGCCTTAAGCTCACTGCTC
>JBEBHW010000079.1:0-10037 GCA_040081145.1 Burkholderiaceae bacterium | reverse complement strand
CTGCTCCTCGCCGGCCAGAATCAACGCCGGATCGCCGGGCAGCAATTGCTGCAGCCCGAAGATCAGCATCGAGACGAAGATCAGCGTCGGGATCAGCGTGGCGATGCGCTTGGCGAGGTATTCGAGCATGGGCGGTGGATCGGGCGGCGTTCAGCGCGGGCGCGACTCAACGGGAGGGTGGTGATGCGGCGCGTGGACCCCGTGTCAAGCACGGGGTGACTGGGTCCTGCCTCAGTTCAGCTTCAAGCCGGTGACACGCAGCAGACCGTCGGGAACGTTGCGTACGCCAGACAGCTTCGCGTTGAACGCCCAGAGCCAGTTGCGGTGGTAGAGGTAGATGATGGGGCGATCCGCAAGCACGCGCGCGGCGATCTTGTCGTACGTCGTCTTGCGCTGCGCCGGGTCGCGCTGGGTGCGCGAGTCGTTCAGCAGCGCGTCGATTTCGGGCACGCAATAGCCGGAATAGTTGAGCGGCTGCTTGCACGCGTCGAAGCTGTACAGGTTGCCGTCCGGGTCGGCGCGGCCGCTCCAGGCGAGCACATAGGCGTCGAACTCACCCTTGTCGGCCAGGTTCAGCGATGTGGCGAACTCAGTCGTCTGGATCTTCACGTCAAAGCCCGCGTCCTTGCTCATCGCCTGCACCACAAGTGCAAGGCGCTGCGCGTCCGACGTCGTCGCCGTCATGAGCGTGAAGCTCGGGTTCGACACGCCCGCCTCCTTGAGCAGCGCTCGCGCCCGCTCGACATTGCGCTTGGGGATAGGCACGCCCTTGGCGTAATACGGGTTGTTCGGCGCGACCCACTGGTTGCCCACCGTCGCTTCGTTGTCCATCACGACTTGCGCGAGGCCGGTGCGGTCCAGAGACAGCTCGAAGGCCTCGCGAACCTTGGCGTCGCGCCCGAGCGGATTTTTCTGCGCCTGTTCGCTCTTGCCCACGTTGATCGTGATGCCCTGGTAGCCGATCTCAGTGATGCTTGCGCTCTTCAGGCGCTTGTCCTTGCGGATTGCTTCCATGTCCGACGCGGCAACGCGCTCGGCAAAGTCGAGCTGGCCCGATTTCAGATTCGCCAGACGCACCGTTGCGTCGACGATGGGCGTATAGACCACCTTGTCGAAGTGAATCGAGGCCTTGTTCCAGTACTCCGGAAAGCGCTCGAACACCATGCGGTCTTGCGGCACGCGCTCGACAAATCGGAAGGGCCCGGAGCACACCGGCTTGGTCGCGAACTGCACACCGAGCGCCGTCGCTGCCTTGGGCGAGACCATCATGCCGGCGCGATCGGCCAGCGCAGCGAGCAGCGGCGAGAACGGCGCGGTCAGGTTCAGGCGCACTGTCATCGGGTCGATCACGTCCACACTCGCCACCGGGCGCAACTCGCCGCTGCGGTTCGAGCCGGGCAGTGTTTTGTGGCGCTCGATGTTGAACTTCACTGCTGCGGCGTCGAATTTCTCGCCGTCGTGAAACGTCACGCCGCTGCGCAGCTTGAGCGTCAACGCCTTGCTGTCGGCCGACCACTCGAAGCCGGTCGCGAGTTGCGGAACGATGGTCAGCTTTTCGTCGACGTCAAAGAGCTTGTCGCACAGCGCGGCGAACACGACCCGGCCGACAAAGGTGCGCGCGAGGGTGGGGTCGAGCGCGTCGGGGTCTTCGGCCAGGCCGATGCGCAGGGTTTGGGCGTGCGCCGTCAAGGCGGCGCCGAAGAGGGCGAGTGCTGCAAGGGCCGGGCGCAGCGAGGTGAAAGTGGCGGTCATCGAGAAGCTCCTTCAGTTGCAGTCGAACAGAATTCAGGGCAATGCAGGCACCGGAACAAAGGCCGCCTGCAGCGCGTGCAGCCTGCGCCGCTGCGCGGCCATTTCGGGAGTCGTGGCGTCGGCCGGCGCTGCCGCGTGCGGTGCGACTTCGCGCCAGAAATGACAGGCTATGCCGTGACCCTCCGCATGTTCGAGCGGCGGCACTTGCTGCGAGCATAAGGCTTGCGCGTGCGGGCAGCGGGTATGGAAGCGGCAGCCAGGTGTTGCCGCCATGGGGCTTGGCACATCGCCGCTCGGCACGCTGCGCGGTGCGCCGCGGCTCGGTTCGGTGCGCGGTATCGCCGCGAGCAAGGCCTGCGAATAAGGATGGCGGGGCGCGGCAAACAGCGCCGCGGTGTCGGCGATTTCGACAATGCGCCCCATGTACATCACGGCGACGCGGTGCGCGATGTGGCGCACCACGGCCAGATCGTGGGCGATGAACAGGTAGGCGATGCCGAAGCGCTGCTGCAAGTCCTGCAGCAGATTGATCACCTGCGCCTGCACCGAGACGTCAAGCGCCGAGACGGCTTCGTCGCAGACGATCAGGCGAGGCTCTACCGCGAGCGCCCGTGCGATGCCGATTCGCTGGCGTTGGCCGCCGGAAAACTCATGCGGGTAGCGCTGCGCGTGCGCCGCGTCCAGGCCGACGGTGCGCAACAGTTCCGCGACTCGCTCGGCGTGGCGCCCGCCGTGCAGACTGTGCAGGATGAGCGGCTCGGCGAGGATTTGCCCGACCGTCATGCGCGGATTCAGCGAGCCGAAAGGATCCTGAAAAATGATCTGCATCGCCCGGCGCTGGGTGCGCAGCGCCGCAGCGTCCAGTGTCGCCAAGTCGCGCCCGTCGAACCAGACCTGGCCGGCGCTGGGTTCGATCAATCGCAACACGAGGCGGCCCAGCGTCGACTTGCCACAGCCCGACTCGCCGACGACGCCCAGCGTCTGGCCGGGCGCCAGGCTCAGGTCAACGCCGTCGACCGCGCGCACCGCGCCGCGCACGCGACCGAACACGCCTCGGCGCACTTCGAAGTGTTTCGTCAATCCTTGGGTTCGCAACAGGGGCTCGGTCACTTGTGCTCCCTCGCGCTTCGGCCGGGCGGGAAGACTCATGGCACAAGCTCCGGCAGAGGATTCGCTTGGGCTTGCAACTGCGCCGGATCGAGCGGCGAGCGCCAGCATGTGGCCATGTGCCCCTCGCCAACGTCGCGCAACACGGGGGGCTCGGCGCGGCACTGCGCAAGCGCAAACGGGCAACGCGCGGCAAAGCGACAACCGCGGGGCAAATGCATGGGGTTGGGCAACTGGCCGTCGATCGCGGCCAGGCGTGTCCGTTGCTCGTCCACACGCGGCAGCGCGCCGAGCAGGCCCACGGTGTAGGGGTGCTGCGGTTCGCTGAAGATCGCGTGCACGCTGCTGCGCTCCACCACCTGGCCGGCGTACATCACGAGCACGTCGTCGGCCATTTCGGCGACCACGCCGAGGTCGTGCGTGATCAGCACGATCGCCGTGCCGGTTTCCTTCTGCAGCGTGCGCAGCAGGTCGAGGATTTGCGCCTGGATCGTCACGTCCAGCGCGGTCGTCGGCTCGTCGGCGATCAGCAGGCGCGGCTCGCACGCGAGCGCCATCGCGATCATGGCGCGCTGGCGCATCCCGCCCGAGAGTTTGTGCGGGTACTCGAAGAGGCGTTGTTCGGGTGCTGCCATGCGCACCTGGCGCAACACTTCAAGTGCCCGCGCCTGCGCCTGCGTGCGCGTCATCGGGCGGTGCCGCAGCAGCGTCTCGACGATCTGATCGCCGATCGTGAACGCCGGGTTCAGGCTCGACATCGGCTCCTGAAAAATCATCGCCATCGCGTTGCCGCGCAAGTCTTGCAACTCGCGCTGCGGCAAGCCGATCAGCTCGCGCCCTTCGAAGCGCACCGAGCCGGCGCTGATGCGTCCCGCAGGTTGCGGCAGCAGGCCCATGATCGACAGCGCCGTGACGCTTTTGCCGCAGCCCGATTCGCCGACGATGGCGAGCGTCTTGCCTGGCTCGATGCGAAAGCTCACGCCGTCGACGGCGCTCAGCTCACCGGCGTCGGTGGCAAAGGTGGTGTGCAGATCGCACACCTCGAGCAGAGCGCTCCTGGGGAGATCCGGCTTCGCCGGGCTACTCAGCCCGCTCGGGGGGCGGTCGGATTCGGTTGGCCTCGGGGCACTCATGTCGAACCGCTTTCGTTGGCGGCACGCGTTGCGTGAAAACGCTCGATCGCCGCTTCGATCTGCGCGCGGTCGGTCAGGCCCACGGGGTCGAGCCGGCCGGGCAGACACGCGAGGAAAGGTTGAAAGCGCTCCAGGCTCTTTGCATAGAGGCGGCGCAATTCCTCGATCGGCTCGGCGTGGTCGTCGACGCGCAAATCGAGCGCGAGGTAGTCTTCATGTGCCTGGATGCGCAGCGCCGCCGATTGTTTGCCGCGTTTGTCGCCGCCCTGCGCCTCGCCCGCGGCCATCGCCGCGATCAGGCGCTCCGTCAGCGGACGGCCGGCGGACTCGAGATACGCCGCCGCAGTCGCCTCGATCACGGCAGCGCCCACCAGCATGTTGCCGGCGACGCTGAAGCCTTCGCCCGCAAGGTGGCCGCACCAGCCGATGCAGTCCGCCCCGGTATGCGCCGCCGCGGCGCCGCGCGCACTCAAGACGTGCACCTGGCGCTGTGCGCGCCCGGTATCGGCTGCAGTGAGGCGCGCGACCACGTCTTGCGGCGCCACGCCCTCAGCGAGCCACCGCACGCCTTGGGGCCCGTACAGCGGGTTCATCAACGCTTGGGTGGACAGCGCACCCACGCCACGGTGCGTGTGAACGCACAGCGCACCGACGGCAAAAAAACGGCTCGCGATGGCGACGCCGAAGCGGCCCTCGTCGTCACGCACCAGGATTGACCAAGTCATTGACGCATGAAGAAGTGAAGCCGCGATCTTGCGCGATTCCTGGGCCTTCGAAGCTACGGGATTGCCCCCGCAGGCACCGCACCAGCGAGATTCGTGCCGCGGCGCGATTGCACCAACGACGCCGCGTCACAATGCCCCACCATGGAAGTGCAGTTCACCGATCAGATCGAACAGCTCAAGCTGGGCGCAGGCGCCACGTTCCATGGCGAAGGCATTCTCGCGATCACGAAAGCGCTGCTGCAATCGGGTGTCGCCTACATCGGCGGCTACCAGGGCGCGCCCGTGTCGCACCTGCTCGACGTGATGGTGCAGGCCAAGCCGTACGTCGACACGCTCGGCGTGCACGTCGAGGCGTGTTCCAACGAAGCGTCCGCAGCGGCGATGCTCGGCGCGTCGATCCACTACCCGCTGCGCGGCGCGGTGACGTGGAAGTCGATCGTCGGCACGAACGTCGCGGCAGACGCCTTGTCCAACCTCGCGTCGCCGGGTGTCGTGGGCGGGGCGCTGATCGTCGTCGGCGAAGACTATGGCGAGGGCGCGAGCGTGATCCAGGAGCGCACCCACGCCTATGCGCTGAAAAGCACACTCGCGCTGTTCGACCCGCGGCCGGAGCTGGCGAACATGGTGCGGCTGGTGGAACACGCGTTCTCGTTAAGCGAAGCGAGCAACATGCCCGCCGTGATGGAGCTGCGGATTCGCGCCTGCCATGTGCGCGGCACCTTCATCGCCAAAGACAACGTCGCGCCGAAGTTTTCAACGCGCGAGTTGATCGCCGAGCCGGCCGCGTTCGACTACATGCGTCTGGCGCACCCGCCGGTGACGTTCCGCCACGAAAAACTGAAGATCTCGCAGCGCCTTCCTGCCGCGCAGGGGTACATCGCCGCGCACGGATTGAACGAATCCTTTGACGGGCGGCGCAGCGAGGTGGGGGTGATCGTGCAAGGGGGTCTCTACAACGCCGCGATCCGGGCACTGCAACAGTGCGGACTTGCCGACGCTTTTGGTGCGAGCGAAGTGCCCTTGCTCGTGCTCAACGTCACTTACCCGCTTGTTCCCGAAGAGGTGAGCGGCTTTGCCGAGGGCAAGCGGGCCGTGCTCGTGTTGGAAGAGGGCACGCCCGAGTACATCGAAAAGGACCTGGCGCAGATGCTGCGCCGGCTCGATGTGCAGACCCCTGTGCACGGCAAAGACATGCTGCCTGCGGCCGGCGAGTACACGGTGGAAGTGATAGCTCAAGGGCTGATTGCTTTTGCTGACGCACATCTGCCGGGCGTGGACCTGAGTGCGGCGCGCGCATGGCTGGCCCGCAACGCGGCGCGCCGCGCCGACGTCGAAAAAGCCCTCGGGCCGCTGCCCGCACGGCCACCGAGTTTTTGCGTCGGCTGCCCGGAGCGGCCGGTGTTCGCCGCGCTGAAACTCGCACAGGCGCAGGTCGGGTCGGTGCACGTGGCGGCAGACATCGGCTGCCACGCGCTCGCGACCTTCGAGCCGTTCAGTTCCGGCCACTCTATTCTCGGCTACGGCATGAGCCTGGCAAGCCGCGCCGGCGTCTCGCCGATGCTGCAGCGGCGCACGCTGGCGATCATGGGCGACGGAGGGTTCTGGCACAACGGCTTGCTCACGGGCGTGCAGTCGGCGCTCTTCAGCGCAGACGACGCGGTGCTGATGATCATGAAAAACGGCTACACGTCGGCGACCGGAACGCAGGACATCCTGAACACCCCCGACGACGAAGCCAAAGCGCAGGCGCAGCGCGACGCCAGCCTGCACCAAAGCCTGGCGCACAAGAACCAGGTGATCGAGACGACGCTGAAGGGCATGGGCGTGCAGTGGCTGCGTACTGTGCACACGTATGAAGTCGACGCGATGCGCCGCACCTTGCAAGACGCGTTCACGAGCCCGTTCAATGGCTTGAAAGTCATCATCGCCGAAGGCGAATGCCAGTTGGAGCGGCAGCGCCGGATCCGGCCGTGGGTGGCGGCGCGCTTGAAGCGCGGCGAACGTGTCGAGCGCGTCAAGTACGGTGTCGACGAAGACGTCTGCACGGGAGACCACGCGTGCATTCGCCTGTCGGGCTGCCCGACCTTGACGCTCAAAGACAACCCCGATCCGCTGCGTGTGGACCCGGTAGCCACCGTGATCGACGGTTGTGTCGGCTGCGGCCTGTGCGGCGAAAACGCGCACGCGGCAACGCTGTGCCCGAGTTTTTACCGCGCCGAAGTGGTGCGTCATGCGTCGTGGTTCGAGAGGCTCGTCGCGCGAGTTCGCGCAAGCTTCACGGCGGTGTTGCGGCCGGCTCAGGCATGAGCGGCGCGATGCCCATGCCCGCGAACCAGCCGATCACGCTGCTCGTCTGCGCCCTGGGCGGCGAAGGCGGGGGCGTGCTCAGCGAGTGGCTCTACGACGCGGCCGTGCGCGCCGGCCACAGCGCGCAAAGCACGTCGATTCCCGGCGTCGCGCAGCGCACGGGTGCGACGACGTATTACATCGAAGTCCATCCCGAACCCGACGTCATGATGGCCGCCGGGCGCCGCCCGGTATTCAGCCTCAATCCCGTGCCGGGCGGCATCGACCTGCTCGTCTCCTCGGAACTGCTGGAGACGGTGCGCCAGGTCGGCGCCGGAATGGCCGACGCCGCGCGCACCTTGATCGTCAGCTCGACGGCGCGCGCGTTGACTGTCGCCGAAAAAATGCAAATGGGCGACGGCCGCGCCGATGCGGCTCCGCTGCTCGCGACGCTGCAGCGCCATGCGCGCGCAATCGAATTGCTCGACATGGGGGCGCTCGCCGGCACCGCGCAAAGCGCGATGAGCGCCGTGCTGTTCGGCGCCATCGCCGCAAGCGGCGTGCTGCCTTTTGCGCGCCGCTTCTTCGAGGAGACGATTCGTGCCGGCGGCAAAGGCGTGGAATCGAGCCTGCGCGGTTTTGCGCTGGCGTTCGACGCGGTCGCGCAGCGCCGTGCGCAGCAGGCGCTCGTCGCCGCCGCGCTCGCGCCACCCGACTTGCGCGCCATCGCCGTGCCGCGCCTGCGCGACTATCAAGACCCGGCGTATGCGGCGCTTTACGAGCAGCGCATCGAGCGCATCGCTGCGGCCGAGCGCGGCGCCGACGCGCAGGGCGCACACGCCGGCCAGATCGTCGCCGAAGTCGTGCGCTGGCTCGCCTTGTGGATGATGTTCGACGACATCGTTCACGTCGCCTCGCTCAAGCTCAGCGCGAGCCGGATGGCGCGCGTGCGTCGCGAAGTGGCTGCGCGCGACGACGAAATCGTCAAGGTCTACGACCACTTCAAACCGGGCATCGCCGAGATCGCGGCTCTGCTTCCCGCAAGCCTGGCGGCGCGTTTGTCGGCGTGGGATCGCAAGCGTGTTGCGCGCGGGCTGGACCCGTGGGCGTTGCCGCTGCGCGTTGGCGCGCACACCTTGTTCGGCACAATCGCGTTGAAGGTTCTAGCGAGCCTGAAAGGCCAGCGCCGGCGCGGCCAGCGCTTCGCCGTTGAACAGTCCTTGATCGAACGTTGGCTTGGCGCACTGGAGCGCGGCGCGCGCGAAGACTGGTCGCTGGGCTTCGAGCTCGCCGCGTGTGGCAGGCTCATCAAGGGCTACGGCAGCACCAACGAGCGCGGCAAGGAAAACCTGCTGCACATCATCGACCACCTCGCGTTCAGCGCGGCTCCCGTGAGCGCGCGCGCAGACGCGGTGCGCCAGGCCCGCGTGGCGGCCTTGGCCGACGACACCGGCCGCACGCTGGACCGCACACTCGCCGCGCACGGCGCACCGGTGCGCGCAGTGCGCGAGCAGACGCTGCGCTTTTTCAAGCGCCGTCCGGCGGAGTGAGCTTGACGCCAAGCTGATCGTGCGCGGGCGCCAGGCCCAGCACGATCAGCGTCGCCGTCAGCGCAATCGCAATCGGCGTGATCTGCAGCGTGCCCACCTGTCGGCGCAGCGCCTCGCCGTTCAGCTCGTGCGGCACCTCGAAGAGATACGACAACTCGACGATCTCGCGCCACGCCGGCACGAGCCAGCGCAGCGCGCGGATCCAGCCCCAGGGCAGGCTGGCGCGGCGCAGGCCGCCCGCACGTTGCAAGCTCAGCGCCGCGGCGGCGCGCTCGATCGCGTTCAACAATTCTTCGCCCGTGAGCGTGTGGCCCGGGAAGTGCAGATTCGCAAACTCGGGCAATGCGTCGGCGCGCTCGGCAACGCCAACAAAGGCGCGCGCCAGGTCGGGCAGGTAGGCCCAGGCGTGCGCGCGGTCCAGCGGGCCGGCGTAGCTGAGCTTGCCTTGCGCGAGCGACTTGACGATCACGAGGTCGAACCAGGAGCCCGTGCCGGCGCCGAAGAAGTCTCCCGCGCGAATCACCACCGAGCGCAGGCCCCATCCGGCCCGGGCACGCATTTCCTGCTCGATGGCGACGCGGATGTACCCCTTCTTCGTCGTCGCTTCCTGAGGGGTATCGACGTCCAGAAGCGCCGGCATGCCGGCGCCGAAGTTGTAGACGTTGCCGGGAAACATGAACGTGGCGCCCAGGCGCTGGGCAACGTCCATGCCCTGCCGCGCCTGCGGCAATGCATGTTTGGCCCATTGCGGGTACGGTTGATTGACGGCATAGACGACGGCGCGCGCCCCAGCCGCTGCCGCACTGAGGCCAACGCCATCTTCCAGCGGCGTGGCCAGGTATCGAGCGCCAACGGGCAGCGACGCGGGTGCGCGCCGCGCCTGCGCCAGCACGCCCCAGCCGGCGCTGGCGAAAGCGCGCACGGCGGCGTGCCCCAAGCGCCCGTTGGCGCCGAGGATGAGGACCGTGGGTTGGACGTTGGCCTTCATGTGGACCTCCGAAGTCGGCTGCGATGGGAGAGTCTGGCGCTCGGCGCCCCATTCGGCAATGGCTGATCACTGCAAGTGAGGTATACATTCATGCATGGCTACGCCAAGCTTCGATTGGGCCCTCGTCAAGAGTTTTGTCGCCGTGCTCGACGCCGGCAGCCTGATGGGCGCAGCGCGAAAGTGCGGCGCCCAGCAGCCCACCCTGTCGCGCCACATCACTGAGCTCGAGGCGCAACTGGGCGCGCCGCTGTTCGAGCGCACCGGGCGCGGCGTCACGCCCACCGCCGCGGGCCTGGCCATCGCCGACGCCGCACGCCAGATGGAGACCGGCGCCCACGCATTGAATGCGGCGCTGCTGCAGCGCACCGCGGCGTCGGGGGGCACGGTGCGCCTGGCGACGAGCCAGGTCGCTGCGAGCTATCTGCTGCCGCGCGTGCTTGCCACCCTGCAAATCGAAGAACCCGGAATTCAGATTGAGCTTGTCGTTTCCAACAGC
>JBEBHW010000748.1:0-2227 GCA_040081145.1 Burkholderiaceae bacterium | reverse complement strand
TCACGACGCCACCTTGACCGAGATGGCGCGAACCCGGCCGCAAACCTCGGGTGAACTCGCGCAGATCAGCGGCGTCGGGGCGAAAAAGCTCGATGCGTATGGAGAAGAGATCTTGCGTGTGTTGAAGGCGAGCGATGAGTGAGGCTCAGGAAGGCGTCATTCGCAATTCGTTTGCAGGCGGCGAGTTCAACGCGCAGCTTGAGCTGCCGTTTGCTTTGCGAATCGAGGACTTTCGGCTCGCAATTCAGGACGTGTACGACTTCTTCTTCGACGTGAACTCGGGGCTGGTCGTCAAGGGTCTGGAACGTTTGGACGACACGCTTCGACCGGCCATCATGTCGGGCGTCTTGTCCGACATGCTCACCGCAAGCCTGGCCAAGCACTCGAGAACCCTGGTCGTGAACGGCCACTTCAACGGCCATCCGGACCTCGTGGTCAAGGGACGGTATCCGAACAACAAGGTGCAGGCCGGTGAATTCGGCGTGGAGGTCAAGACCACGCGCAAAGCGGGCGGCGCTGTGGACACGCACGGTGCCCGGGATCAGTGGATGTGCGTGTTTGTCTATCGGGTCGACAACACCTCGGAACCGGCGACGCGCCGCCAGCCGATGACGTTCACCGAGATTTACCTTGGGCAGGTCGGCATCGCCGATTTCAGGAAGAACGCGCGGGGCGAACTCGGCACGCGAACCGCGACTCTCGACGCAGCAGGAATTGCAAAGCTGCGCAGAAGCTGGGTGTATCGCCTGCGGACTGTCGCGCCGCTCGACTCAAGTTCTGTCGATCGATAGTTCTGCCAAGCACGGCAGGGCGTCGCGCGCGATTCGGAAGTATGTCTCGTCGCGCTCGATGCCGATACTCGAATAGCCGACGGCCTGCGCGGCCGCCAAGGTCGACCCGGAGCCGGCAAACGGATCGAGCACCACGCCCTGGCTCAACGGAAGTACGCCGCGCACCAGTTTTCGCAAGAACGATTGCGGCTTGAGACTCGGATGCGCGGCGATATTCCTTTCCGTGGCGCGCGTCGGCGAAGACTCGATCACGTCGCCGAACGGTTTGTCGTCCGAAACGCGCCTGAAACCACCTGTTCCCCACTTGCGCAGGTTGTCCTGCACGCGGCCTTCGATGGGCTTGCGGAACAGCAGCCACGGCTCCCACATTGAACGTGGCATGACGCTCACACCGGAAAACTCGACGTGCGCGGCCTTGGGCCGATCACCGCCCCGCATCGTCATGGTGAGGCGAACCAACTCGCCGCGCCGCTCGAGCCCGGCGCGCGACAGCGCCCCCGAGACGATGTAGGAGAGCAACGGGTTGCTCGCCACGACCACGTTGGCGCCTGGCACGAGAACCCGAACCAGGCTCCTTCCCCACGACAGGAAAAAACGCTCGAGCGCGTCGAGGTCGCTCGGAGTGAGAACGGTAAAGCGCGGCAAGGGCGAGCGTTTTGTGCCGTCGAAACTCGGCGGAATCCGCCACACCCCGCCCCGCCCGGCGCGCATCTTGTCTTGTTCCGCGTCCGAGTATTCAACAAGGCCGTAGGGAGGATCGGTCACAACTGCATGCACCGAATTCGCCGTTTGGCGGTTCAGCCAAGTCATGCAGTCCTCCAAAACCATCGTCGCATTGCCGTGCCGAAAGCTCGGCGGATCGAAGCCCGGGGAAGGCGCAACTTCAGCCTTGCGTGCTTCGAACCCGCTCAGGACGTATTGCGCCCGGTCCATGCGAGCGAACAGTTCGGGGGTGTTGAGTCGCAGGTAAGACCGGACCGACGAAGCCGGAACTGCGCCGATCATTGCGGCGACTTCACCGGTGATTTCCTGGACCGAGGCGGCAGAAGGGCGGCCTTCCAGCACACGAACAATCGCGTCTCGGACTTCTCCCGGGCGTCGGCGCATCTTGATTCTCAAATTGTGAAAGCGCTTGAAGTATAGACGTCCAGACGTCAGTCGAGAAACGAAGTCACCTCGTTCCGGTGCCGCGCGCGTATCAACCGGATTGCGGCAGACTTGCCCCCATGACTTCTGCGACCGACCCCACCGACGACGCCCTCATGGCCGCCTACGCCGCGGGCGACGCACGCGCCTTCGAGCAGATCTATGCACGCCATCACAGCGCGCTCTATCGGTTCGTGCGGCGCCTGCTCGGCAATGCCTTGGCGGCGCAGGTCGACGAGGTCTTCCAGGACACATGGCTGCGCGTCGTGCGCTCGCGCGACTCGTGGGCG
>JBEBHW010000747.1:0-2229 GCA_040081145.1 Burkholderiaceae bacterium | reverse complement strand
CCATGCCGCCGGTGCCACGCGGCGTGATTCGCAGTACGCACGCCGACTTCGAGCGGCTCGATGCACAACGCCAAGCGGACATCGCGCGCGTCTTGAACCCGGCATGGCGAGCGACGACGCACTGCTGAAGCTGCTCGCGCGGTTTCGCGATGAAGGCGTCGATTACGTCTTGATCGGCGGGCAGGCGGTGCGCCTCAACGGCGAGTGAGCGCAGCTCATGTGGCGGTGCTCAAGGAAAGGGGCGTCCGCCACTTTCCTTGTCAACCTCAACCGGAGAACCTGCGCGATCGCCGCTCGCTGCGAAGCAGACAATGGCTTCGTGCTAAAACAGCGGCGACACTTCCGACCGGACCCGCACGGAGAACCCCATGGACTTGGCATTCACCCCCGAAGAACAGGCCTTCCGCGAAAAGATTCGCGGCTGGGTCGCGCAAAGCCTTCCCAAAGACATCAGCCACAAGGTGCACAACTCGCTGGACCTGTCGCGCGACGACATGCAGCGCTGGGCGCGCATCCTGGGCAAAGTGGGCTGGCACGGCTACGCCTGGCCCCAACAGTTCGGCGGCCCGGGCTGGAGCGCCGTGCAGCGCCATTTGTTCGAAGAAGAGTGTGCGCTGGCCGGGGCGCCGCGCATCGTGCCGTTCGGCCCGGTGATGGTCGCGCCCGTGATCATGGCGTTCGGCACGCCGGAGCAGCAAAAGCGCCACTTGCCGGGAATCATGAGCGGCGATGTGTGGTGGAGCCAGGGCTACAGCGAGCCCGGTTCGGGGTCTGACCTCGCGTCCTTGAAGTGCAAGGCCGAACGCCGCGGCGACTACTACCTCGTGAACGGCCAGAAGACCTGGACCACGCTTGCGCAGTACGGCGAGTGGATCTTCTGCCTCGTGCGCACCAGCAATGAAGGCAAGCCGCAGACCGGCATCAGTTTTCTGCTGATCGACATGAAGAGCCCGGGCGTCAAGGTGCGGCCGATCGTCACGCTGGACGGCGGCGCGGAAGTCAACGAAGTCTGGTTCGACAACGTCGAAGTCCCCGCCGACAACCTGGTGGGCGAAGAGAACAAGGGTTGGACTTACGCCAAATACCTGCTCGCCCACGAGCGCACCGGCATCGGCGACGTGAACCGCGCCAAGCGCGAACTCGAACGCGTCAAGCGCATCGCCAAGCTCGAGGGGCTTTACGACGACGGGCGCTTTCGCGACCAGATCGCGCTGCTCGAAGTCGACGTGGTCGCGCTCGAAATGCTCATCCTGCGCGTCATCTCGGCGGAAAAGAGCGGCAAACAGAGCCTCGACGTCGCGGGCCTGCTGAAAATTCGCGGCAGCGAAATCCAGCAGCGCTACACCGAGCTGATGATGCTCGCCGGCGGGCCGTTCAGCGTGCCTTTCATTCGCGAGGCGCTCGCCGCGGGTTGGCAGGGTGACTATTTCGGCGCCGCACACTGCGCGCCACTGGCCGGCACCTACTTCAACTACCGCAAGACGACGATCTACGGTGGGTCCAACGAAGTGCAGCGCAACATCGTTGCGCAGACGGTTCTGGGGAGCTGAACATGGATTTCGACTTCACCGACGATCAGAACTCGCTGCGCGACGCCGTCGCGCGCTGGGTCGAGAAGGGCTTCTCGTTCGAACGCCGCCACGGCATTGCCAAGGCCGGTGGCGCGACGCGCGCCGTGTACAAGGAGCTCGCCGAACTCGGCCTGACCGGACTGGCCGTTCCCGCGGCGCACGGCGGCATGGGCTTTGGCGCCGTCGAGGCGATGGTCGTGTGCGAAGAGCTCGGCCGCGGCCTCGTCAACGCGCCCTACGCGCAAGCGGCGTTGCTCGCGCCGCGGCTGCTGTCCGCCGCGCCATCCGCAGTGCAGGCGAAGTGGCTGCCGCAGATCGCCGACGGTTCGTCGCTGGTCGTTCTCGCGCACCAGGAACGCGCCGCGCGCTACCGCCTGAACCATGTCGAGACGCGCGCAGTCCAGTCCGGCAGCGCATGGACGCTGAGCGGCGCGAAAAGCGTCGTCCCGGCAGGCGACGAGGCCGACGCCTGGGTGGTTCCCGCGCGCATCTCGGGTGCGCGGGATGCGGCCTCGGGAATCGGCCTGTTCCTCGTCGAGAAAAACGTCGCCGGCGCTGCCGTGAACGGGTTTCCGACGCAAGACGGCGCGCGCGCCGCGCAACTCGATCTTCAGGCGAGCCCCGCCACCTTGATCGCCGCCGAGGGCCTGCCGCTGCT
>JBEBHW010000746.1:0-2229 GCA_040081145.1 Burkholderiaceae bacterium | reverse complement strand
GCCATCGGCGTCCTTGTCGGTAATGATGGAAAGCGCTGTGTCGGCCTCAATTCGCTGGCTCGTATCGACGAGCCGCGCCTGCGCGCCGCTGCCCAGCCGACCGGCGAGCGCGGCCTTGGCCAGGCCCGGGCCGATGGATGCAGCAACTTCCGCCACTGTGGGCGGGTTCGCAAATTCGCGGCTTGAGCCGTCGGGAAGGGCGATCGTGATCATCGTGACTCCACCAAAAAACAAAAAGGCGCGGGAGATGCCGCGCCTTGCTGGGGACTTGGGAGATTGGTTGCAGGAACGTGCGTGCGCGGGCCGCTCAGACCTTCGGTGTGAAGGTGCAAGTTCGCGGTGTCATAACCCGCGGGCCTTTCTCGCTCTTGTTCGCCATGGTGTGCCGATTGTAATGTGCGATGCCTATAGCGGAAGCAGCGAAACGTCGCCAATGCGTTCAATGAGCCACAACACGCCCACGGCGATTGCCGCAAAGGAGCCGCCGCGGATCGCCCACGCCGGGTAGCCGGATCGACCGCGAACGGCGAATAGCAGGCTGGTTGCGATCACGACGATTCCGAGTTGCCCGAGTTCAAGCCCCAGATTGAACTGGAACAGCGCCCACGCAAATTTCGCCGCCGGCAGTTCGAGCTCGGCCAACACGCCGGCAAAGCCAAAGCCGTGAATCAGGCCGAAGACAAACGTGACCCCGCCCCGATGGCCGAAGAAGATCGGGCGCACGTTGTCGATCGCCGCAAGAACAATCGTCGCGGCGATCGCGGGCTCGATGAAGCTCGGGGACAGCGAGACGATCTTCAGCGCGGCCAGCGTCAGCGTGATCGAGTGCGCGAGCGTGAACGCGGTGACGATTCCTGCCACTGGCCATACCGCGTGGCCAAGGCGCTCGACGGGTCTCCAGCCGTCGCGCGTGCGGATCATCACCGCCGGCAACAACAGGCAAATCAGGAACAGCACATGGTCCCAGCCGGTGACGATGTGGTGCACGCCTTCGCCGACAAAACCCGCGCTCGCCGGGTTGCCCGCGTTTGCGCTCGCTCCTGGATTCGGCATCGCGGTCGCGTCCGCGCTCGAGTTCCCGTCCGCGATCACGCTTGGGTGCGAGTTCGCCACCGGGCTCGTCATTCCGCCCGCGACCTCATTCGACGCGTGCGCCGACGAAGTCAGACGCGCTTCGACGGGCGCGGCGGCTTGACGCGCGGCCGGGTCGGGCAGGTCCAGCGTCGGATCGAGCACACGCAGAATCGGCGCCTGGCCTGGCAGTTGAACGCGCAACAGGCCACGGTGTGTCGGATCGATTTCGCGCATTACGCGATAGCGAACGACGGGCTCGCTCATCATGGGACAGTCGAGCGCGAACGTCAGTGCCGCGTAAGCACCGTCGACGCGCTTCTCCAGCGCGCGCGCGCCGGGCCGCACGCCGCAGCCTGCCACGTCGACTCGCTGCATGACGTAGCTTTCGACTGCCGGCAGCGCGGCGCGCACTTCTGCCCAGGTCATCTGCGCGTCGCCGTCGGCGTCGATGTCGAGCGCTGCGTCGAGGTCACGCAGCGCGACGTCGATGCGCAGCGTGGCGCTGGTCCCTCGCGCGTCGAGCCACAAATAGGCGTCGCTCGCCTTGTGAGCGGCCGCAGGAAGCGCCACGACGATGCCAATGCCGACGCAGGCGGCGCGCAGCAGCGCGCGCACGGAGCCGATGCGCGACGCGCTAAAGCAGCTGATCGATGCGCTGGTCATGAAGTCCGATCTCCTTGCAAAGGGACGCGATTTCGAGCATCGCGCCGCGTGCACCTGCGGCCCGCGCGGCCAGTGCAAACACCAACACGTCGGTTGCCTCGCGTTGTTTGCGCACGTTGTTGCGTGCGAGTTCGAGCGCACGCTGCGGCTGCGCGTCAACCCAGAGCGCGAACATCGCCTGCTCGCGCGCGTGCGTGCCGCGTGCCTGCGGGCGCAGGTTGGCTTGGGCGAAGCGTTGCCGCATCTCGCTAGCGTCGGCGCTGCCTTGCGCGCTGTGGCTGCGAGTTCCGGCGATCGCCAGGCGCAGCAAGACCGCGTCGCTGCGGATCTGGTCCCTGAGCCAGGTCAGGGCTTCGGTGTCGCGCCGCTGCAGCAGCAGATGGTCGACCCACGCCAGCCGCGTGTACTGATCGGAGTGCACTTTCAGCGCTTGGCGAAACGCGGATTCGGCAGCGGCGTCGTTCCCGGCGCGCATTTCGAGTTCGGCCAGCG
>JBEBHW010000745.1:0-2229 GCA_040081145.1 Burkholderiaceae bacterium | reverse complement strand
CTCAACGAGGCCGACATCGCCGGCGCGCTGGGCGTGTCGCGCGGGCCGGTGCGCGAGGCGTTTCGCGCGCTCGACCAGGCCGGGCTGGTGCGCGTCGAGAAGAACCGCGGCGTCTTCGTGCGCCAGGTGTCGCTTGCCGAAGCGAACGAGATCTACGAAGTGCGCGCTGTGCTGGAGGGGCTGATCGGGCGCCTCGCCGCCAAGCGCATCGACGCCGAGCAGATCGAACAGTTGCGCGCCGTCGTGAAGAAGATGGCCGGGCACGACCGCTCGCGCAAGGCCGAAGCCTACTTTGCGCTGAACGTCGAATTCCACGACGTGCTCGCCAAGGCTGCGCGCAACCAGGCTCTGCTCAACCACTACCGGCGCGTCGTCAACGAGCTTGATCTCTACCGGCGCGAAACGATTTCGCGCAGTACCGAGAACATCCCGATCTCGACACGCGAGCACGAGGCGATCGTCACCGCGGTGTCACAGGGCGACGAGAAACTCGCTGAGCGCCTGCTCACGGAGCACGTCCTGCAGAGCCGGGAGAGGCTTCACAGCGCCTTGAACAAACCCCCGGTGCGCAGCTGACTCGCGTACCCGGTTGCCCCTTTTCCAACCCACAAAGTCTTCCATGACAGCAACCAAAGCAGCAGTCCAGGTGAACGGCATTCCTTACCGCTGGCCCCTGCGACCGGTGGTCGTGGTGTGCATCGACGGCGGCGACCCGGCCTACCTGCAGCGCTTTCTGAACGACGGCGCCACGCCCCACATCGCACGCTTCATCAGCGAAGGCTTCGCCACGGTCGTCGACGGGTCGATGCCGTCGTTCACGTGCCCGAACAACATGTCGATCATCACCGGCACGCCGACCGCGAAACACGGCATCTCGGGCAACTTCTACCTCGACACCAGCACCTGGAAGCCGGTGGTGATGACAGGCCCGGAGCTGCTGCGCGGCGACACCATCATCAAGAAATTTGCCGACGCCGGCGCCAAGGTGGTGACGATCACCGCCAAGGACAAATTGCGCAAGCAACTCGGCAAAGGACTGGACATCTCCCAGGGACATGTGTCGTTCTCCTCCGAGTTCGTCGAGAAGTGCACGCTCGCCGAACATGGCATCGAGAACGTGCTTCAGTTCGTCGGCATGGACAAACCCGACATGTATTCGATGGAGCTTTCGCTGCTGGTGTTGGAAGCCGGCGTCAAGCTGCTCGAGCAGCGCCGCCCCGACCTGCTGTACCTCTCGCTCACCGACTGGGTGCAGCACAAGTGGTCGCCCGAAGAGCCCGACGCGCGGCGCTTCTACCAGAAGCTCGACGATTGCTTCGGCCGCCTCGCGGCGCTGGACGCGACGATCGCCCTCACCGCAGACCACGGCATGAACGACAAGAGCAATGCCGCGGGCGAGCCCAACGTGATCTGGCTTCAGGACGTTCTCGACGCGAAGTTCGGCAAGGGCGCAACGACGGTGATCTGCCCGATCACTGACGCATTTGTCGCGCACCACGGGTCGCTCGGCGGCTTCGTGCGGGTCTGGTCGCGCGGCCAAGTGACGGACCGGCAAATCATCGACCACATTGGCGGCATTGACGGCATCGAGATGGCACTGGACAAGGCCACGGCGTGCCGCCTGTTCGACATGCCGCCGGACCGCGAAGGCGATGTCGCCGTCGTCTCGCGCCACGACGTGTGCATCGGCGCCTCCGCGGGCAATCACGACCTGACGGGCCTCAAAGGGCACCGCCTGCGCACCCACGGCGGTGTGTCGGAAGCGAAAGTGCCGTTCATCGTGAGCCGGCCGCTGAACGACGCGTACAAGATGAAGGCGGCGTCGAACACGCTGAAGAGCTACCAGATCTTCGACTTCGCAATCAACGGGACGCTCTGATCATGGTGGCGGTGACGGAAGGCCAGATCGCCGTCTACGACGAGCCGAACGCGCCGTTCCAGTTGCGCATGTTCCCGATCCGGCCGCCCAAGGCCGGCGAGGTGCTCGTCAAGGTGCGCATGTGCACGATCTGCCGCAGCGACATCCACAGCTACCTCGGGCACCGGCCCAACCCGACGCCGGGTGTGCTCGGCCACGAGATCATCGGCACGATTGTCGAGCTGGGGCAGGGCGTCGTCAAAGACATGCGTGGCGACCCACTGCGCGAGGGCGACCGCATCACCTGGAGCGAATACTTCATTCCCGGCGACAACTACTACACCGAAGTGCTGGACCTGCCGCAGAAGTCG
>JBEBHW010000744.1:0-2230 GCA_040081145.1 Burkholderiaceae bacterium | reverse complement strand
CACCCCGAATGGCCACAAGGTCCACATCATGCTCGAGGAGTGCGGCCTGAAATACCGGGCGCACCCCGTTGACATCGGCAAGGGCGAGCAATTCGCGCCCGAGTTCCTGGCGATCAGCCCGAACAACAAGATCCCGGCGATCGTCGACCCGCAGGGCCCCGACGGCGCACCGATCTCGCTGTTCGAGTCGGGTGTGATCCTGCTGTACTTGGCCACCAAGACCGGCCAATTCCTGCCCGAGACCACGCGCGCGCGGTACGAGGTGCTGGAGTGGTTGATGTTCCAGATGGGCGGCGTGGGGCCGATGCTCGGCCAGGCACACCACTTTCGCATCTACGCGCCGGAGAAGATCGACTACGCGGTGAACCGCTACACCAATGAGGCGAAACGCCTGTACGGCGTGATGGACAAGCGCCTCGCAAAGAGCCGCTACATCGCCGGGCCTGAGTACTCCGTCGCCGACATCGCCATCTTTCCTTGGCTGCGCTCGTGGAAGAACCAGGGCATCGAGTGGAGCGACTACCCGCACCTGAAAGGCTGGTTCGACGAGATCGAAGCGCGACCGGCTGTGCAGCGCGGCGTGCAGGTGCTGGCGAATTTGCGCAAGCCGCTCGTCGACGACAAGGCGCGCGAGGTGCTGTTCGGCGCCCGGCAATACGCCAAGAGGTAGCGGGGGAATTCGGCCGCAGCGCTTGGCCTGCCCGGAGGGACTCGAACCCCCGACCCCCAGCTTAGAAGGCTGGTGCTCTATCCGGTTGAGCTACGGGCAGTCTGTGACTGGCGGCGGACGCGACGGGCGATGGTCGGGGTGGCGGGATTCGAACTCGCGACCTACTGGTCCCAAACCAGTTGCGCTACCAGGCTGCGCTACACCCCGAACGGGCGCGATTGTACGCAGGCCCGTTGGGCGGGCACGCGGCGCGCTGCAGTCGGCCGGTGAATTCGGGCATCATTGGCGCCGCTTCGCCACCGCGCATCGAAGGATCTTCATGAACTCCGCCGCCTGCGATTGTTTGTCCGCATCCGGGTCGCCACGACTGCGTCGGCGCCTGATCGCCGGTGCGGCCGCGCTGATCGTTGCCCCGGCGCTGATTCGAAACGCTCCCGCCCAGGAGACGCGGCGCCCCACGCCGGCGCAAACCGAAGGGCCGTTCTACCCCGTCGTGTTGCCCGACGACAGCGACGCCGACCTGCTCGCCAACGGCAAGCTGAACTACCTGCAAGGCCAACCGGCCTGGCTGGAAGGCAGCCTCACCGACGTGACGGGCAAGGCGCTTGCCGGCGCGACGATCGAGATCTGGCAATGCGACCAACAGGGCCACTACCACCACCCCGGCGACGGCGGGCGCGCAGACCCGGCGTTCCAGGGCTTCGGCCGCGTCGGCGTCGGCGCTGACGGCAGCTATCGCTTTCGCACCCTGCGGCCCGCGCACTACGCGGGGCGCACGCCGCACATTCACATGAAGGTGAAGCTCGCGCGGCGTGAACTGTTGACGACGCAACTGTACGTGCAGGACGACCCGCACAACGCCCAGGACGCCCTCTGGCGCCGCCTCGGCGCTGTCGACCGCGCGGCATTGACGCGGCCGTTCGAGCCGGTGGCCGACGGCGTGCGCGCCCGCTTTGACATCGTCGTGCAGGCCTGATACCTCCGAGCCTGCGCGGCGCTGCGGCACACGCCGCGTGGCGCGCGCGCATCGCTCCCTCGATCGCAGGGGGTAATTTCGGCACGCGGCGCATGGCGTCCATGCGGTCACGGGATGGGCAGCACCCGTGGGGAATGCCACGATGGCCTCACCATGCAGACGCTGCCATTGACCCTGAGCAAGACACGCTCCCACGTGCCGCGCTGGTTGTTGCGCAGCCTGGCGCGCAGCCTGGCGGCCGGTCTGGTCGCCCTCATGAGCAGCGCCGGTCTTGAGACGCAGCAGCGCAAGCTGATCTTCCAGCTCGGCGCGCGCACCGGCGAGGCGGCAAGCAATGACTGCCTGGACCTGGGTGAGCGCTGGATCGAATTCGATTCCGACGTGACCGGCAAGCCGGTGCGCCTGCATGCGCTGTGGCTGGCCCACGCCGATGCCGACGCCCCCGTGCTGCTGTACCTGCACGGCGCCCGCTGGGACGTGAGCGGCAGCGTGCAGCGCATGCAGCAGCTGCGCGCGCTCGGGTTTTCAGTGCTCGGCGTGGACTACCGCGGTTTTGGCCGCAGCAGCCCCGACCTGCCCTCGGA
>JBEBHW010000078.1:0-10058 GCA_040081145.1 Burkholderiaceae bacterium | reverse complement strand
CGCTCGACGTCTTGGTGCGCGCGCCGTCGGGCGAGGTCACGGTTTGGGTGAACGCGGCCTGGCCGGTTTTGACGTCGCGAACGAATTCTTCGAGCTGTTCCACCGCGCCCGCGTGGGCTGCCGCGGCGAACACACCGGTCCAGGCAAGCAACAGGAGACGCTTCATTCCTGATGCGCCGGAATCATGATGTCGCGGTTGCCGTTGCTCGACATCGTCGAGACGAGGCCCGACTTTTCCATCTGCTCGAGCAGCCGCGCGGCGCGGTTGTAGCCGATGCGCAAGTGGCGCTGAACGAGAGAGATCGAGGCGCGCCGGTGTTGCAGCACCACCGCCACCGCCTGGTCGTAAAGCGCGTCGGATTCGCCACCGGCCGTGCCTTCGCCCCCCAGGATGTCGCCACCTTCACCGTCGAGAACACCGCCCTCCAGGATGCCTTCAATGTAGTTCGGCTCGCCCTGGCTCTTCAGATACGCGACGACGCGGTGCACTTCTTCGTCGCTGACAAACGCGCCGTGCACACGAATCGGCAGACCCGTTCCCGAGGGCATGTAAAGCATGTCGCCCATGCCGAGCAGCGCTTCGGCGCCCATCTGGTCGAGGATGGTGCGGCTGTCGATCTTGCTGCTGACCTGGAAGCTCAGGCGCGTCGGAATGTTCGCCTTGATGAGGCCGGTGATCACGTCCACACTCGGACGCTGCGTGGCCAGGATCAAGTGAATGCCCGACGCGCGCGCCTTTTGCGCCAGGCGCGCGATCAGCTCCTCGATCTTCTTGCCCACCACCATCATCAGGTCGGCGAGCTCGTCGATCACGATCACGACGAAAGGCAGGCGCTCCAGCGGCTCGGGCGCATCGGGCGTGAGGCTGAACGGGTTCGTCAGCGGCTTGCCTTGTTCGATCGCTTCCGAAATCTTCTTGTTGTAGCCGCCCAGGTTGCGCACGCCGAGCTTGCTCATCAGCTTGTAGCGGCGCTCCATTTCACCGACGCCCCAGTTCAGCGCGTTGGCCGCCTGTTTCATGTCCGTCACCACCGGGCACAGCAGGTGCGGAATGCCTTCGTAGACGCTCATCTCGAGCATCTTCGGGTCGATCAGGATCATGCGCACGTCGCGCGCCTCGGCCTTGTAGAGCAGGCTCAGGATCATCGCGTTGATGCCCACCGACTTGCCCGAGCCGGTGGTTCCCGCAACCAGGCAATGCGGCATCTTGCCCAGATCGGCGACGACCGGCGCGCCGACGATGTCTTTGCCCAGGCCCATGGTGAGCAAGGAGGCCGCGTCGTTGTAGACCTGCGAACCGAGGATTTCCGATAGGCGAATCGTCTGGCGTTTGGCGTTGGGCAGTTCGAGCGCCATCGTCGTCTTGCCGGGGACGATTTCGACGACGCGAATGCTCACCAAGCTCAGCGCGCGCGCCAGGTCGCGCGCCAGGTTCACGACTTGCGCGCCCTTCACGCCCGTGGCGGGTTCGATTTCGTAGCGCGTGATCACGGGGCCGGGTGAGGCCGCGACGACGCGCACTTCGACGCCGAAATCGCGCAACTTCTTCTCGATGAGGCGCGACGTCATTTCCAGCGAATCGCTCGAGACGGCCTCCATGCGTGCCGTCGACGCGTCGAGCAGATCGACTTGCGGCAGCTTGGTGTCGGCGAGCTCAATGAACAAGGGCTGCTGGCGCTCCTTTTCGACGCGCGCCGACTTCACGACGTCCTGCACCGCAGGCTGGATGAGGATCGGATCATGATCTTCAAGCAAGGCGTGTTCGGCTTGCACCACATGCTCGCGCTCGCGCAGCGCCGCAGCGCCCAGGCGCTGGTCTTCGATGCGCTCGATGCGCTGGGCGCGCCGCTCGCGCAAGCCTTCGAGCCATGCGCCGATGCGCTCGGCCAAGCGCAACCAGGAAAAACCGAAAGTGAGCGCGGCACCGGCAACGCCCGCAGCGATCCAGAACACGCCCGAGCCGGCAAAGCCGAGCAAAGTGGTGCTGGTCGTGCCCAAGGTGTAGCCCAGGGCACCTCCTGCGCGCCCGCCGGCGACCAGGTTCTCCCATTGGTAAAGGCGTGTCCACTCGAGCGCCGTGCTCGCGCACAGCAGCAAGGTCAAACCCGGCCAGGGTGCCCAGCGTGCGAACGTCGATTCGTTGCCCGCAGCGTCAGGCGCGCCTCGCAGCCGATGCGCCAGCACGGCAAGCCAGGCGCGCGCCGCCGCCGCGATCACCCACCACGCGGAATAGCCGAAGCCAAAGAAGGCGAGGTCGGAGACCCACGCGCCGAGCACGCCCACCAGGTTGTGCGTGGCGCCGCCGGTGCCCGATGTCGTGAAGGCCGCGTCAGCTGCGTTGTGGCTGGCCAATGCGAGAACCGCCAACACCCAGAGCACGGCGCTGAGCGCAATCCAGGCGCTGGCTGCAAGGCGCAAATTGCCGCGCCGGGCGCGTTGCCCTGCCGATGCGGCGCCGGCAGACGCGCCGCCGGGCGAAGCCTGCGGCGTTGCGCCTTCAGCGCGGAGCGATCCCAGTGGAAACGTCATGCGCCGATTGTCGGCGATAGCGCGCGCGGGCCGCGCGCGCGACTGAAACCTGCAAACGAATCAACGGTTCGCCAGTTCCTTGATGATGACGGAGCCGTTTTCCTGGGTCTGCACCATGCCGCGCTCTTCCAGGTCTTTCATGACGCGGCTCACCATTTCGCGCGACGCGCCGACGATCTTCGCCAGGTCCTGGCGCGACACCTTGTTGCGGATGATCTTCATGTCGCCGTCGACCTCGGCCATCTCGAGCAGAGTGCGTGCGACCCGGCCATACACGTCCAGCAAGGCAAGCGATTCGATCTGCCGGTCGGCGCTGCGCAAGCGGTGCACGAGGCCGCGCATGATGGCGTACGACAGACTCGAGTTCTCCGGCAGGCAGCGCGCGAACTCGGCGCGGCCCAGGATCAGCATGTCGGTCTGCACTTCGGCGCGCACCGTCGCCGAATGCGGCTCGTTGTCGATCAGGCTCATTTCGCCCACGTAGTCGCCCGGCTGGAGCACCGCGAGAATGACTTCGCGGCCGCGCGAATCGGCGGTCAACACGCGCGCGCGCCCGGTGAGCAGGATGAACAAGGCGTTCGACTTCTTGCCGAACTCGACGACGATTTCGCTGCGCCGATAGCGCCGCTTGACGACGGCGTCGGCAATGCCTTGAGCCTGGTCGTTGGTGAGCAACGAGAACAGTGGGACACGCCGGATCAGGTCGAGATTGGAGAGCATCGCCATACGGAATCGCCTTTCGTTATTGGGGTATTGATCTCAAGGGGGGTGCCGCAGCCACAGCGATTGTTAACATTCAACTCCCTCTTGAACTGCTCCACTCCGGCACAGCATGGGCCCTCGCGGGCTGGCTGAGGCCAGGGTGGGCAATCTTACGGCGCCTTGCGGCGCTCACCAAGAACTTCCGCGATTCCAATGTCAGCGCGCCGCACTCAACACTGAGCCTGTCTCCCATGAGCAACCCTGTCCAGCACGCCAAAGTCCTGATCCTCGGCTCGGGCCCCGCCGGCTACAGCGCGGCGGTCTACGCGGCTCGCGCCAACCTCGCACCGGTGCTCATCACCGGCATGGCTCAGGGGGGACAACTGATGACGACAACCGACGTCGACAACTGGCCGGCCGACGCCGACGGCGTGCAAGGCCCGGAGCTGATGGAGCGCTTTCAAAAACACGCCGAACGCTTCAAGACGAAAATCGTCTTCGACCACATCAACAGCGTCGACCTGGGCCAGCGGCCATTCGCATTGACGGGCGACTCGGGAACCTACACCTGCGACGCGCTGATCATCGCCACCGGCGCGTCGGCCAAGTATTTGGGCCTGGCCTCGGAGCAAGCCTTCATGGGCCGCGGCGTGAGCGGCTGCGCCACCTGCGACGGGTTCTTCTACCGCGACCAGGACGTGTGTGTTGTCGGCGGCGGCAACACGGCGGTGGAGGAGGCGCTCTACCTGTCGAACATCGCGCGCAAGGTGCACCTGATCCACCGGCGCGACAAGTTCCGCGCCGAGGCGATCATGATCGACAAGCTGATGGCCAAGGTCGCGGGCGGCAAGATGGAACTGCATTTGTGGCACACGCTGGACGAGGTGCTGGGCGACAAGAGCGGTGTCACCGGGGTGCGCTTGAACAGCACGAAGGACGGCCCGGCCAAGGAACTCGCGGTGCAGGGCTGTTTCATCGCCATCGGGCACCAGCCCAATACAGATATCTTCAAAGGCCAGGTCGAGATGAAAGACGGCTACATCGTGACGAAGAGCGGCCTGGCCGGCATGGCGACGATGACCAGCATTCCCGGGGTCTTTGCCGCGGGCGACGTGCAAGACCACGTGTACCGGCAGGCGATCACGAGCGCCGGAACCGGCTGCATGGCCGCGCTGGACGCGCAGCGCTACCTCGAACAGCACGCGCCCTGACGCCCGGGCATAGGGAAGCCCCGCGCCGGCGCATCGAGTGTCGGGTTCCTTCGCTGGTCCGTCTCAAACCCCGCTATACTGCGCGGCTTCGCTGGCCGAGCCCGGCCACGCGCACTCGAACCAATCACGGAACAGTCATGGCACGCGTCTGTCAAGTCACGGGCAAGCGCCCAATGGTGGGGAACAATGTGTCCCACGCCAACAACCGAACCAAGCGGCGCTTTCTGCCGAACCTGCACTACCGCAGGTTCTGGTTGGAAACCGAAAACCGCTGGGTGCGCCTGCGCATCTCGAATGCCGGCCTGCGCATGATCGACAAGGTCGGCATCGATCAAATCGTTGCCGAGCTGCGCGCGCGCGGCGAGATCTAAGCGTCTAACTCGAGGAGTCGAACAAAATGGCCAAAGGTGGACGCGAAAAGATCAAACTGCAATCGTCGGCAGGAACCGGTCACTTCTACACGACCGACAAGAACAAGAAGACGACGCCCGAGAAGCTCGAGATCATGAAGTTCGATCCGAAGGCGCGCAAGCACGTCATGTACAAGGAAGCGAAGATCAAGTAAGCCGCGCGCTTCGCGGCTGCAAAACAAAAGGTCGCCGCGGCGACCTTTTTGTTTGGGCCGACGCGGCCTATGCGTGCGCTGCCCTTAGCTTGAGGGCGAATTCCTGAAGCGCAGCGATGCCGCTCTCCTCCGCCTTGCGGCACCAGGCCTGCAGGTCGGCCACAAGCTGCTCGACCGAGACGTTGGTGCGCGTCCAGAGCTGGCGCAGCTCCTCGCGCATCGCCACCAGCTTTGCCAGGCGCGGGCTGTTCGCCATGGCTTGCGCGAGTTGCGCCTTCACGCCTTTGGGAATCTTGTCTTCGTCACGGTGCAGCCAGCGCCTGGCCAATTCCATGCTCGCGAGCTTGGCGTGCCCGGCGGCGCCCTCGGCCTTGAGCCTGTCGACTTCGGCGCGGCAGGCGCGGCGCAAATTGCCTGCGTACTTGGCCATCACCTCGTAGCGGTTGGAAATGATCGCTTCCAGCGTCTGGGAATCGGCCACTGCCTTGACCTCGCCCAGCTTGAGCAGCGGCGGGGTCTTGCGCACCGTGGCCAGACCCAGGACTTCGAGGATGCGGATGTAGAGCCAGCCGATGTCGAATTCGAACGGCTTGACCGACAGCTTGGCCGACGTCGGGTAGGTGTGGTGGTTGTTGTGCAACTCCTCGCCGCCGATGATGATGCCCCAGGGCACGATGTTCGTCGACGCGTCGGGCGCTTCGAAATTGCGGTAACCCCACCAGTGGCCCAGGCCATTGATGATGCCTGCCGCCGTGACCGGGATCCACACCATCTGCACCGCCCAGACGGTGGCGCCGACGGCGCCGAACAGCATCAAGTCGATGGCGAGCATGACACCCACGCCTTGCCAGCTGTAGCGTGTGTACAGGTTGCGCTCGAGCCAATCGTCAGGCGTGCCGCGGCCGTACTTTTCCTGTGTCTCGACGTTTTTCGCCTCGATTCGGTACAACTCGGTTCCGGTGAGAAGAACCGTCTTGATGCCGCGCGTCTGCGGGCTGTGCGGGTCTTCGGTGGTTTCGCACTTGGCGTGGTGCTTGCGATGCACCGCGACCCACTCCTTGGTTTCCTGACCCGTCCCCAGCCACAGCCAGAAGCGGAAGAAGTGCGATGGAATCGCGTGCAAATCCAGCGCCTTGTGCGCCTGCGCACGGTGCAGGAAGATCGTGACGCCGGCAATCGTGATGTGCGTCGTCACCAGCGTGAACAGCGCGACTTGCCACCAGTTGGCGTCGACCAGGCCGTAGGCCAACCAGGCCAACAGGCCGTCACCGAGGGAGGCGAGCAGATTCATTGCAGTGGAGTCCTTCGTGCCGAGCGGCAGATCGAGTGGGCATTGTAGGGTCGGTCACTCCGGCGGTTACCTGAGAGGAAACGAGTGGATGCCACGGTCACTCCGCTTCCAATTCGTGCAATGTGACGCCGATTCCGCTGGCTTCAATGGCGAGTCCACGCGGCGGCAAAGAAGCCGTCGGTACTGTGGCGGTGCGGCCACAGTCTGAGGAAATTGCCGTCGACCAGGATTTCCGCTTGCCCAACGTGCGCTGCGGACAAGGCGGCAAGCGCGGGCAGTTCAGCGAACTCTCCCTTGTGCGCCGCGCTGAACTCGCGCGCAATCCCCTCGTTTTCCGCGTTCAACAGACTGCACGTCGCGTAAACGAGGCGCCCGCCCGATTTGAGGAGCTTGGCCGCACCATTGAGAATGAGCGCTTGCTGCGCCTGCAGGGCCCGCACCGTCTCGGGAGACTGGCGCCATTTGAGGTCGGGATTGCGCCGCAGCGTGCCCAATCCCGAGCACGGCGCGTCGACCAGCACGCGGTCGATCTTGCCGGCCAAGCGCTTGATGCGTTCGTCACGCTCATGGGCAATTTGCACCGGATGCACGTTGGACAAGCCACTTCGCGCCAGGCGCGGTTTCAGCGCCGCAAGGCGGTGGCCCGAGACGTCGAAGGCATACAAGCGCCCCGTGTTGCGCATCGCCGCGCCAAGCGCCAAGGTCTTGCCGCCCGCGCCGGCACAGAAGTCGACGATCATTTCGCCGCGCCGTGGGTCGAGCAGGAGCGCCAACAACTGGCTGCCTTCGTCTTGCACTTCGACTTCGCCATCCCGAAAAACCTGGAGCGTTTGCAGCGCCGGCTTGCCGGCAATGCGCAAGCCCAGCGGCGAATAGGGTGTCGGGATCGCTTCGATGCCGTGCGCGTGAAGCTTCAAAGCGGCCGCTTCGCGTTTCGTCTTGAACGTGTTGACGCGCAAATCAAGGGGCGCGGGACGATCGATCGCTGCCACCAAGGGCCAGAACTGCTCGCCCAGCTCGGCTTGCAGCGCTTGCGCCATCCAGGGCGGCAAGTTGTGGCGCAGCGGTTCCGGGAGGCTCGAGCGGTCGACCGCGGCCACTTGCGCTTGCCAGCTTTGTTCGGTGGGAGCGAGCAACGCGCGCAGCACGCCCGCGGCACCTTGCCAGCCGATGATCGCCAGGCGCCGCTCGATCGGGCCGCTTCCCGACTGCGCCAGGTGTCGATAGCTGGGCAGGCGCCGGACCACGTCGTACGCGGTTTCCGCCAGCGCGTGGCGTTCGCGCGGCCCCAGGCCTCGATGCTCCCGAAAGAAACTCGACACCAGCGTGTCGGCGGGGTGCTCGAACGTCAAGACTTTGCGCAACAGTTCGGTTGCAAGCTCCAACAGGTTCTTTGCGCGCATCGCGGGATCAGCGCAGGTCGCCCAGCAACTGCGGCTCGCCGGTGCTGACGCTGACCTTTGCGCCGTCGATGCGCAGCACGCCGCGCACCATCCAGCCCACCGCCAACGGGTAGAGCACGTGCTCACGCCCGAGCACGCGCTGCGCGAGCGACTCTTCCGTGTCGCCGGGCAGCACCGGGACGACCGCCTGCGCAATGATCGGCCCGTGGTCGAGTTCCGAAGTCACGAAGTGCACGGTGGCCCCCGCGAGTTTGCAGCCGGCTTCGAGCGCGCGGCGGTGCGTGTGCAGGCCCGTGAACGCCGGCAGCAGCGAAGGGTGGATGTTGATCAAGTGGCCGGCAAAGCGCTGCACGAAGTCGCTGCCCAGGATGCGCATGAAACCGGCGAGGGCGACGATGTCCGGGGCGTGGCTGGACACGGCTTGCGCAAGCGCCGTGTCGAACTGCGCGCGCGCCGCGAAGTCGCGGTGGTTCACGACGCAGGTTTCAATGCCGCGCGCCCGCGCGAATTCGAGCCCCGCAGCGTCGGGCCGGTTGCTGATCACTGCCGCAATCCTCGCGTCCCACGCCTGCGCTTCGCACGCATCGATCAGGCAGCGCATGTTGCTGCCGCGCCCGGAGATCAGGATGACGATGGTTTTCATTGGCTGCGCAGTGTATCGGCCGCCCTCATCTTCGACTCGAAGCGACGCTCGCTCGCAGACCCGGCCCCTACAATTCGCGCCTCGATGAGTGCCACACCATGAAACAACGCGTTCTCTCCGGCATGCGCCCCACCGGCGCACTGCACCTGGGCCACTACCACGGAGCGCTGAAGAACTGGGTGCGTTTGCAAGATGAGTACGAGTGCTTCTATTTCGTCGCCGACTGGCACGCGCTGACGACGCACTACGAAGACCGCGCGGTGATCGAAAAATCGGTCTACGACATGGTGATCGACTGGATCGCCGCTGGCCTGGACCCGCAGCGCTGCACGATCTTCATCCAGAGCCGCCTGCCCGAACACGCCGAGCTGTTCACGCTGCTCGCGATGGGAACGCCGCTCGGCTGGCTGGAACGTGTGCCGACCTACAAGGATCAGATCGAAAAGCTCAAGGACCGCGACCTCGCCACTTACGGATTCCTCGGCTACCCGCTGCTGCAAGCGGCCGATATCCTGATCTACAAGGCGGCTTTCGTTCCCGTGGGCGAAGACCAGGCGTCGCACGTCGAGCTCACGCGCGAAGTGGCGCGGCGCTTCAACCACTTGTACGGGCGCTCGCCCGAGTTCGACGCGCAAGCGGCGGTGGCAATCGCCAAACTGAGCAAGGACGACGCGCGTTACTTGGAGAAGCAGCGCAAGGCCTTTGGCGAAACCGGCGCCGCCGAAGCCTTGGCCAAGGGCGACGCCCTGCTCGCCCGAGCCGCCGCGTCGATTGCCGGCTGGACCGTGGGCGAGACCGAGTTGCTCGCCGGCCACTTGCGAGGCTCGGGCAAGACGATCCTCACCGAACCGCAGGCGCTGCACACCGAGGTCACGAAATTGCCCGGGCTGGACGGAGGCAAGATGAGCAAGAGTTACGGCAATACGATCGCGATGCGCGAAGACCCCGCCGAAGTCGAGCGCAAGATCAAGCGCATGCCCACCGACCCGCAGCGGGTGCGCCGCACTGACAAGGGCGACCCGCAGCGCTGCCCGGTGTGGCAGTTTCATCAGGTCTACAGCGATGCGCCCACCAAGGAGTGGGCCTACGCCGGCTGCACGAGTGCCGACATCGGCTGCCTGGAATGCAAGCAGCCGGTGATCGACGCGGTACTGCGCGAGCAGCGGCCGTGGCGCGAGCGTGCCGCGCCTTACCTCGCCGACCCGGGAAAAGTCCACCGCATCGTCGAGGCCGGCACCGAGCGCGCGCGCACGGTGGCGCGCGAGACGATGCACGATGTGCGCGGGGCGGTGGGGTTGAACTACTGAGGCGCTGCGCCCGAGTCTGCCGTGCGCGCCGGCCTCATTCGACACCCCAGAGTTCGGCCATCGTGTCCTTGAATCTTGCGGCAATTCGCGCAGCAGCGCAGTGCCGCCCGCGCTCGACCACCGCCCGGCCCGCCACATAGGCGTGCGCGATTGCCCCTGAGTCGGCGGCGAATACCAGCGCGTCGAGCGTCTGCGCCGCAGCCGCACCCAGCAGTCCGGGAGCTTGTGCATCAAGCACCAAGGCGTCGGCTCGTGCACCGACCTCTAAGCCCCAGCGCGCCTGGCCCGCGGCGCGCGCCCCGGCGGGCAGTGCCAAGTTGAACAAGCGTGCTGCCGTCGAGGGTTCACCCTTGGTTGGCGCCGCGCCCACGTTGCGCCGGCGCAGCATCAAGCGCTGCGCGTATTCG
>JBEBHW010000743.1:0-2232 GCA_040081145.1 Burkholderiaceae bacterium | reverse complement strand
GGTGCGGGGTTCCCAGATGACAGCAATGCCTGAGGCACGCGCTTCGGCACGCGCTGCCTCGAACAGTGCGGCCAGACGCGCCGCCTCGTGTTCGAGTTGCGTCGCTGCAGGGTCGCGCAACGCCAAGCTGGCGACGGCGCTGGCGACCGCAATCAAGACGACGACGATGAGCAGTTCAATCAGCGTAAAGCCACGCGCGCGATGCGTCACGCCCGGGCTCATCTCATGCGACTCGGTTCACTGCCAGGAGCCGATTTCGGCGTCCTTGCCCTCACCGCCGATGACGCCGTCGGCGCCCAGGCTGTACACGTCGATCTCGCCCTTCAGGCCCGGGTTCGCGTAAAGATAGGGCCGGCCCCAGGGATCATTGGGAAGTTTGTCGATGTAATTCTTCCAGCGTGCAGGTATCGCACCCACCGTCGGTTTGCTCACCAGCGCCTGCAGCCCTTGCTCGGCACTTGGGTAGCGCTGGTTGTCGAGTTTGTAGAGCTTGAGCGCCTGCATCAGGTTGTTCACGTCGGTGTGCGCTGCGGTGACGCGTGCGTCGTCGGCTCGGTCCAGCACGTTGGGGACGATCAGCGCAGCGAGCACGCCGATGATGACGAGCACCACCATGAGTTCGATCAAGGTGAAGCCGCGCTTTCGCAGTGGCAGGGTTTTCATCTGCAGCATCATGACGTTTTCTCGCGCGGCGCGCACGCACAATTTGTGAAGCGCATGAATCATAATCAAAGCATGGTGACGCGACTCGCAGCATTCGTCGTTTGGGCCCTGGTCGCGGGTGGCATCGTGTACTGGTCGCTGAAACTGCTCGTGCGCGCGCCGAGTGCGCCGCCGCATTCCGTCGCGGCTGTGGGTTCTGCCGCGGTGCGTGGCGACTTGACGCGTTTGTTGGGAGCCGCGCCCGTGGTCTCAGCTGCAGTGACCGTGGCTCCTGCTTCCGCGTCGCGGTTCCGACTGCATGGCGTGATGGCCCCCAAGAGCCAGCCCAGCGCGAAGCCATCCCTTCAGGGCGTGGCGCTGATTTCCGTCGACGGGAAACCGCCTCGGGCTTACGCCGTGGGCGCTCGCCTGGACAGTAATCTCGTGCTGCAGTCAGTCAGCCTGCGCAGTGCAGCGATCGGCACGGCGGATGGCCCGACATCGATCAAGATCGAGGTGCCTGCGCTGCCCCCGCCGGCTGTTGGCAAGTTGTCCACGCTGGGCGCATTGCCTGCTGGTGTCGCCACGGAAATACCGACGGCTGGCGCAAGTCCGCCCGCGTCACCCGCGATGCCGGCGAGTATCGGACCGCATACGGATCCTCGCCCGGTGCGGACTGCGCCGGCGGGCGGGCCCGCAGTGCCGCCCGGGCGCGACCCCGCATTGAGCCGCTAGTGCAATCGCGCTGCAGGGCGCATACCGTTGGAGCCAAGCCTGAGCCAGCCTTTGAGGATCTTGCATGTCGTCGAGTCCCTGGCCCGGGGCGGGCTCGAACGAGTGGTCTGCGACCTCGTCCTGGAACAAGCCCGACAGGGCCATCGGGTCGAGGTGCTGTGCCTGTTCGAGGCGGGCGGGTTCGCCGGCGAATTGACGGGCGCGGGGATTCCTGTCATCGCCGCCAGCAAGCAGCCGGGCCTGGACCTCTCGGTATTGCGTGCCCTGCGCGCCGCGTCGCGCCGCGCGGGCCATCAAATCGTTCACACCCACAATCCCGTGGCGAACTACTACACCTGCCTGGCCGAACTGACGAGCTGGAAGAGCCTCCCCATCGTGAACACGCGGCACAACATGGGCGCGAGCGACCCGAACGATCGCCGCGAGAAACTGTTCCGCTTGTCGGTGGCCCGCACGGCAACGGTCGCCATGGTCAGCCCCCAGGTGAGCGACCGTTTCATCAAGGCTGGCATCGTGCCGGCCCAAAAGGCCGCAGTTGTGATGAACGGGATTCCGTTGGGCCGATATGTTCGGGCGACTCCCGCAAGCCGTGCCGCCGCGCGTGGCAGGCTGGCGATCGACGCCGACGCGCTTGTCGTCGGCTCCGTCGGTCGCTTGGTGAATGTCAAGAATCACCGCCTGTTGCTCGCCGCCGCAGCACCGATCTGCCGCAGCCAGCCTAAGGTGAGGATCGTGCTGTTGGGAGATGGCGAGTTGCGCGGCGAGCTTGAGCAGCAGGCGCGCAGTCTGGGAATCTCCGACGCGGTGCATTTTCTTGGGGAACGCTCTGACATCCCGCAGGTATTGCCTTCGTTC
>JBEBHW010000742.1:0-2241 GCA_040081145.1 Burkholderiaceae bacterium | reverse complement strand
AGGCTGACGGGCTGCCCCTCGCGCTCGAACAAGGTGCGCACGTGGGCGCTGCAGCGCGCCAGCACGCCCACGCGCGGGCCGAAGTTGAAGCCCTGACCCCAGGGGTGCGTTGTGTAGCCCAGGCGGTCGAGAAACTTGCGCAGCGCGAAGGTCGTGAAGTCATTCGCCGCCAGACCCGGAAAGACGACGACCGGATGCCCGTCGCCGCGCGGCAACTTGCGCAGCCACGGCGTGGCCGCCAGCGTCGCCGCAAATTCCAGCGGCGCCCGTCCTTCGAGAATCATCAACAACGCGTTCGGTGCGCGCAAGTCGGCGTGGGTTTGGGCAGGGTGGCGAGTTCGCTGCATGCGGCTGGTCAGCGACTGCGCACCGACGGATCAACGTGGCTTCGATGTTAGCCGCTGCCTCGCCGAGGCATTGGGGCCTGCGCCCTAGAAACCCCGGATTCGCGCGCCGAGCGTGCTTTTGTGCGTGGCAACCGGGTCGAGCGCCGTGCACTCGCAACCGGCGGTTCAGTCGCCGGCTGTTGCGGCGCGGGCAGCGCGGCGAACTCGGCAAACGCGCTTCGCAGGTGCGCCGCAAGTTCACTCACATCGGGCATCGCCTGCGCGCACGCCATCAGACCGAAATCGAGCGAACCGTGGTACGACTGCACCGTGATGTTCAACGCCAGACCGTGCGTGACGATCGAGGTGGGGTGAAAACTCAGGAGGCGCGCGCCGGCGAGATAGAGCGGCTCGGTCGGTCCGGGGACATTCGAGATCGTCAGATTCGCCAGCGCCGGGAGTTTTTCCGCCCAGCGCGACCGCGACGCGAGCGCCGTCACGCCTTGCAGCAACCAGGGAACGCCGATCGAGGGAAAGTCGGTGGGCAGCAGGTTCTTCACGTTGCCGAGCGTTCCCTTCATCGCGGCGCTGGCTGCCAGCACATGCGCCAGGCGCTTGGCCGGGTCCGCAAGGTGCGTGCCCAAGCTCATCAGCGTGATCGACGCCTGGTTGTTCGACGCCGTGTCGCCTTTGGCGCGCAAAGACACCGGCACCGCCGCGACCAGCGACTTGCGCGGCAGCGGGCCGTGTTCCTGAAAATAGCGGCGCAAGGCACCGCTGCAAATCATGAGCAGCGCGTCGTTCAGGCTGGCCTGGTGGCGCCGCCGGACCGCATTCAGTTCGTCCAGCGGCAGACTCACGGCGGCAAAGGCGCGCCGTTCCGACACCGTGGCATTCAGGCGCGTGCGCGGCGCCAGGCTCAGGTTGCTCACCGTCGTGCCACGACTTGAAGCCGCGTTCGCCGCCGCCCCGCTGAATTGCGCGACAAGCGCCTTCAAGCCGCGCGACGCCGCCGGGTCCGAACCCGCGGCGGCGGCCTGCCCGAGCTGGCCCACGGCGCCGGGCAACGCCTTGAGCATCTTGCCGACCTGTTCGAGCTGGTTCGCCAAAGCGCCGCGCAGCATCTCGGCAACGCCGAACTGGCCTCTCGATTCGCGCTTGGGCGTCGCGGCTATCTCGCGCGGCGTGGCGGTCACGTCGAGGATCGCTTGCGCCAGCGCCACTGCGGCCTGGCCATCCACCGCCGCATGGTGAAGTTGCGTGTAAAGCGCATAGCGCTTGCGGCCGTCCGCGGTGTCGCGCAGGCCCTCGAAGAGGTGAAATTTCCACAGCGGCCGGTCGCGATCGAGCAGAACCGCGTGCAATCGACCCACTTGGCGCTGCAACTCGGCCAGGCCGCTGCCGCGGCGCAGCTTGATGCCGATGACGTGCTGCTCGATGTCGGGCTGCGCGTCGAGCCACGCCGGGCTCGCCAGGTTCAGCGGCATCATCACCAGCTTGCGCCGCAAGGCTTTCGCCAGCGGCAAGCGCGACGCCATGTGGCGGCGCAGGTCGGCGAGGAAATCGCCACGGTAGGTGGCAGGCAATTCGAGCCAATGCAAGGCGCCCACGTGCATGGGCATTTGCGCCGACTCCAGGTAGAGAAAACTCGCGTCCAACCCTGACAGCATTTGCATCGTCGTCTCCTCGATCGAGATGCCGTCGATGCTAGTCGGCGCGCCACACGCGGCGCTCAGGGGAAGCCCTGTGCCGTGCGCGCCTTCGCTTACGTGGTTTCGCGGCTGGCGCGCTTGCGGTCGTGCTCCTTCAAGTGCCTCTTGCGGATGCGGATCGACTTCGGCGTGATCTCGACGAGTTCGTCGTCGGCGATGAACTGCACCGCGTATTCGAGCGTCAGAATGATCGCCGGCGTGAT
>JBEBHW010000741.1:0-2241 GCA_040081145.1 Burkholderiaceae bacterium | reverse complement strand
CCCCAAGACACCGCAGAAGTACAAGGATCTCGATGCGCTCGGCAAGATCGATCTGATCCTCGTGACGCACGGCCATGGCGACCACCTCGGCGTGGCCGGCGCGGGCTTCGATTCGGTGACGCTCTCGAAAAAGCACAACGTACCGCTCTACGCGCCGGCCGGCTTGAATCAGGCGCTGATCACGCTGGGCATGCTGTCGCCCGAACTCTCGCAGCGCTTCGGCAAGGGCGGAACGATCACGCCGTTCCCCGGCGTGAAGATCACAGCGACACACGCCGAGCACAGCTCGGAGCTCGTGTTCATGAATCCGATTTCGAGCAAGGCCGAAAGCCACATCGGCGGCGAGCCGGTGGGCTACATCATCGAGCTGGAGAACGGCTTCAAGATCTACCACATGGGCGACACCGGCGTGTTCGGCGACATGAAGCTGATCGGCGAGTACTACAAACCCGACCTGATCATGATCCCGATTGGCGGCCACTACCTGATGGACCCGAAAGACGCCGCTTACGCGACGAACAACCTCATCAAGCCGCGCTTCGCGCTGCCGATGCACTACGCGACAAACCCGTTCCTGAAGGGCACGCCGCAGGAGTACGCAGCGGCGTTGGGGAATACGGCAACGAAGGTGTTTCCGATCAACCCGGGCGACGCACTCAGGTTCTGACGAAGACGACGAGGCCGCAGATCGCGCGTCGATGGCGGCGAACTTCCTCATTTACGGCGCCAACGGCTACGTCGGCGAGGCTGCCGCGCGGCTCGCCGTGACGCAAGGCCTGCGGCCGATTCTTGCGGGCCGCGACGCCGCAAAGCTCGAACCCCTGGCGCAGGAACTCGGCCTCGAGGTGCGCGCCGGCGCGCTCGACGACGCGGCAGCGCTGGACCGGGCGCTGAGCGGGCTGCCCGTCGTCCTGCACTGCGCCGGACCGTACAAGTTCACCTCGAAGCCGATGGCCGACGCGTGCCTGCGCGCCGGCGTGCACTACCTTGACCTGACGGGCGAGATCCCGGTGTTCGAGGCGCTCGCCGCACGCGACGAGCAAGCGAAGGCACGCGGTGTGATGTTGATGCCGGCCGTCGGCTTTGACGTCGTCCCCACCGATTGCCTCGCCGTGCACCTGCTACACCGGCTTCCCTCGGCGACGCACCTCACGCTCGCGTTTCAAAGCGTCGGGCCAGCCGGGCTACCCCCTGGGACGCAGCGCACGATGATCGAGCTGCTTCCTTTTGGCGACCGCGTGCGCGCCGGAGGCAAGCTGGTCGTTCCGGATTCCGGGATGAAACTGCGCAATGTTGACTTTGGCAACGGCCCGACAGAGACCGCGCGGTTTACCTGGGGCGATGTCTTCACGGCTTATCACAGCACAGGCATTCCCAACATCGAGGTCTACGTGGCGCTGCCCCCCGCGATGCGCCGGCAGACGGCGCTGCTCAAGACATTGCGCCCCTTGTTCAGTCTTGCGCCGATGCGCGCGCTACTGCAACGCGGGGTGCGCCCAGGCCCGAGCGCTGCCAAACGCGCGCAGACGATGACGCATGTGTGGGGCGAAGCAGGCGACGCGCAAGGGCGCAGTGCGGTATCGCGACTCCACGGTCCGGAGGCGGGCCTCGTCTGGACGACTCGCGCCGCATTGGCCGCCGTGAAACGGGTGCTTGCGGGACAAATGGCCCCAGGGTTCCAGACCCCGGGCAAGGTCTTCGGTGCCGACTTCGTTTTCGACTGCGAAGGCGTCCGACGCGAAGACATTCAGTAGCGCGCCGCACACCGAACCGCACGCCTGCGGCTTTCGAGATCCGTCACGCCACGGTGGGTCTTCCGCCCGGCCCCCAGATCGACTCTGGCGCGGCGCGCGAATCGCGCGCGCCCCAGCGGCCTTGGCCCACCTGGTGCAGAAAGTCATCAAGCAACTGGTTGAAGACCACCGGCTCTTCCAGGTTCACGGCGTGGCCGGTCTTGGGGACGATGGCCAGGCCCGCCTTGGGAATCACGCGCTTCATCAGCAGTGACGGCTCAAGACACGCTTCGTCTTCATCGCCGCTCACGACGAGCACGGGCACGTCGATCGCCGCCATTTGCGCCGTCAGGTCGTAGAGGCTCGGGCGGCGCGCCTGGTAACCCTGCATCGTGTTCGCCGAGCCTTCTGCGCTGTGTTCGGCCAGCTGCGCAACGGACTCGGCAAAGCCGCGCGCGTCCTTGTTCTGGAACAGCACGCGCGCCGGGCCATGGCCGTAGGTCGCTGC
>JBEBHW010000740.1:0-2243 GCA_040081145.1 Burkholderiaceae bacterium | reverse complement strand
AGACAGGTTCCTGATGATTGCCGATACACGGCTGCAGATCACGCAGCCGTTGCGCGCCGCGCTCGCGGTGATCTTGCACCCGGTGCAACGCGCCCTTTTGGCGCCGGTGCAACTCGGGCAAGACGCCAGCGAATACTTCATCGGCCTGCAGCAGGCGCTCGAGCGCGAACGGGCGGCGCGTCTGGAGCTGGCACACCAAGCCGAACGCTCTTTGCGCGTCGAACAGCTCGAAGCCGAAAATTCGCGGCTGCGCGGCCTGATCGATTTGCGCCCGGGGTTGAACGTGCGTTCGCACCCCGCCCAGGTGCTCTACGAAGCCAGCGACCCGTTCACCCGCAAAGTCATCATCGATCGCGGTTCCACGCATGGCGTCGTCTTGGCATCGCCCGTCATCACGGAGCACGGCGTGTTCGGCCAGGTGACTCGGGCCTATCCGCTGTCGAGCGAAGTCACGCTGCTCACCGACAAGGACGCGGCGATCCCGGTGCTCAACGAGCGCAGCCAGGCGCGCAGCGCGGCCTTCGGCGGGCTCGGCGGCCTTGAACTGCGCTTCGTCGCCGGCAACGCCGACGTGCAGGTGGGCGACAAATTGCTGACTTCAGGCGTTGACGGCATTTACCCGTCGGGATTGCCGGTGGCGGTGGTCGCGGCAGTCGATCGCAAAGTCGAATCGGGATTCGCCCGGATTGCGCTCACGCCGTCCGTCGTTCTCGACGGCGTGCGCCACGTCCTGGTGCTCGAGCCGCTCGGCGTGCAATTGCCGCCTCGCCCCGATTCGACGCTCACCGAGTCGACTGCGGCGAAGGGTCGAAGGGGAACCCGAAAGTGAAACGCTTTCGCCTTCAAATTAGTCCCGGGGTGCAGCCGTGATGTTGCCGCGCAGCGACGATCAACTGCTGTTGCCGGTCAACTCGTGGACCATCTGGCTGTCGCTGCTCATCGCCCTCGCGCTCAATCTGATCCCGCTCGGCCGGCTCGACGCGATGCCGGACTTCCTCGCCCTCGTGCTGGTCTTCTGGAACGTGCACCAACCCCGCCGTGTGGGTGTGGGCGCAGCTTTCGCGTTCGGTCTGCTCATGGACGTGCACGCCGCGGCGCTGCTGGGCCAGCACGCTCTGGCTTACAGCCTGCTCAGCTACTTTGCGGTGTCGATTCACCGCCGCCTCGGTTCGTTTCCCCCGTCTGCGCAAGCGGTGCAGTTGTTGCCGCTGTGGTACGCGGCGATTGCCGTGATCGTCTTGATTCGCATGGTGGCCGGCCATGCCTTTCCGGGTTGGCAAATCTTGCTCGCTCCGGTGTTTGCGTCGCTGCTGTGGCCACTCGTCAGCTGGGTCTTGCTCGCGCCGCAGCGGCGCGCCCCCGACCCCGATCTGAACCGCCCGCTGTGAGCCCGCGAGTCGACACCGCGATAGGAGAAAGGTGATGCTCCGATGGAACTGAAGAATGTCGAGTTGGACTTGTCGCTGTTTCGCATGCGCGTGGGCGCCGCTGCGGGATTCATCTTGCTCGCCTTCGGCTTGCTGGGCGCGCGCCTGTTCTACCTGCAGGTCTTCAAGTACGAAGAGCTGGCGGCGCAGGCCGAGAGCAATCGCATCGCCGTAGCGCCCATCGTTCCTAACCGCGGCATGATCGTCGATCGATACGGTGTCGTCCTGGCGAACAATTTCTCGGCGTACACCTTGGAGATCACCCCGTCGCGAGTTGCCGAACTGGACCCGCTGATCGACGCGCTGGCGCAGGTGGTCGACATCCAGGTCCGGGATCGCAAACGGTTTCGGCGCCTCATGGAGGAGAGCAAGAATCTGGACTCGCTGCCGATTCGCACCAAACTCAGCGACGAGGAAGTCGCGCGCTTCCTCGCGCAACGCTTTCGTTTCCCGGGCGTTGAAGTCAAGGCACGCCTGTTTCGCAACTACCCGTTTGGCGAGGTCGGCAGCCATCTGCTGGGGTATATCGGGCGCATCAACCCGGCCGAAAAAGAGGCCCTCGATGAAACCGAAAATGCGGCGAACTACCGCGGCAGCGAATACATCGGCAAACTCGGCATCGAGCAGAGCTATGAGGGCGAGCTGCACGGGTTGACCGGAGTCGAGGAGGTCGAGACGAGCGCCGGCGGGCGCGCCGTGCGGCGCTTGAAAAGCCGCGCTCCGACTCCGGGAAACATGTTGATGTTGTCGGTCGACATCCGGCTTCAGGCGCTCGTGGAAGACATGTTCGGCGAGCGCCGCGGCGCGCTCGTGGCA
>JBEBHW010000739.1:0-2245 GCA_040081145.1 Burkholderiaceae bacterium | reverse complement strand
TTGAGCGCCGCACAACAAGTCAGCCACCTGCTCGACACCGAACACCGCAGCAGCCTCGCCCTGCTGGGCCGCGCCGAAGCGGCGTTCGCGCGTCTGCCGCGCAAAGGCGGCGCACGCGACGCGGATTTCATCAAACTCGCTGCCGGATTCGCGCGCCTCATCGAACAAGACATCACGCGCCACTTCGATTTCGAAGAGCGCGAGCTTTTTCCGCGCATGGCGCAGGCGGGCGAAGGCGACATCGTGGAGATGCTCAAGGAGGAGCACGACGCGATCCGCGCCGTGGCCGCCGAAATCCTGCCACTCGTGCACGCGGCGGCCGCGGCAAACCTCGACGACACCGGCTTCGATGCGCTCAAGCGCGGCGCGCTCGAGATGGTCGAGCGCCAGGTCGCGCACATCCAGAAAGAGACGATGGCGTTGCTGCCGCTTCTCGACGACCTGCTCGACGACGACGCGGATCGCGAGCTGGCATTCGCATACGCGTCGAACTGACCCAAGCGCAAACACCATGGAACACGACATGACCCCTGCAGCGACGATCCGCGCCATGACGCAGCACGACCTGGACGCGGTCGTCGCCATCGACGCCGCGCTCGAAGGCCAGCCGCGCCGCGCCTATTTCCAGCGCAGGCTGAGCGCCGCGTTGCGAGACCCGCGCCTGCACGTGCAGCTTGCTGCGGCCGACGCCGACGGCCTCGTCGGCTACGTCCTGGCGCGCCGCACCGAGGGCGAATTCGGCCGGCCGTTCCCCGGCCTGCGGCTCGAGGCGATCGGCGTGCGCGCCGCGCAGCTCGGCCACGGCGTGGGCAAGGCGTTGATCGACGCATTGCTGCACTATGCGCAGCAGCACGGCGTGGCCGAGCTGCGCACCGCAGCGCGCTGGAGCGACCACGCCCTGCTGCACTGGCTCGACGCAGTGGGTTTCCTGCTCGCGCCGAACCAGGTGGTCGAGTGCGCCGTCGACGAGGGCTACCGCGCTGAGCGCGGCGACGCACTGGAGCTTCCCGAAGGCCTGGGAACGAGCCGCGAGATCGACTACGGCGCGCCCGGTGGCAACGATTTCGACCGCGTCGCGACGCTGCACTGCGAGGTGCGCCCCATGGCCTCTGCGGATCTGCTGCAAATCGTGCGCATCGACCGCGAACTTACCGGGAGAAACCGCGAGGCCTACATCGCTTCCAAGCTCGACGAGGCAATGGGCGAATCGGGCGTGCGCGTTTCGCTCAGCGCACGCCTGGACGACACAGTCGTCGGCTACCTGATGGCGCGCGCCGACTTCGGCGACTTCGGCCGCGCCCGGCCGGTGGCAGTGCTCGACACGATAGGTGTGGATCCGGCGCACGCGCACCGCGGCGTCGGCCACGCGCTCGTCGCCCAACTGTTCGCGAACCTCGGTGCGCTGCATGTCGAGCGCGTCGAGACCGTCGTCGAGCTCACGACGCAATTGGCGCTGCTTGGCTTCCTGCTGAGTACCGGCTTCACACCGTCGCAGCGCCTCGCGTTCGTACGGCACGTGCAATGAAACCGTTGTCCGACGTGAGCGCGGTTTACGACGCGCTGCGCGAAGTCGACGACCCCGAAGCCGGAATGAACATCGTCGAACTCGGTTTGGTCTACCGCGTTGATGCCGTCGATGATCACGTCGAAATCGACATGACGATGACGACACCCGCGTGCCCGGTCGCCGACATGCTCGTCGAGCAGGCCAAGGCAGCGGCGCAGCGCGTCTGCCCGGAGGGCACCGACGTGCGCGTGCAACTCGTGTGGGAGCCGATCTGGAACCCGTCGATGATGAGCGGCACGGCGCGCGAGTTTTTCGGCTGGGCGGGGTAACGGCGGCCGCAGCGCGAATGAGCGCCGAACACTCGTCACCCCGTGCTTGACACGGCGTCCACCGTGACCGCAGGCACCACGAGCCCCACGCACTTCGTCACCAAGTGCCTGACACCGGGTCCACTGTGAACGAGCCACGCGCGCCGACAAACCTCGCGCCCTGGCAGCGCGTGCCGCTGCTCATGCTGGGATTCGTCGCCCTCGTCGCTGGCACCGCGGCCGGCTTGGCGCGCATGGGGTGGGCGCTGCCCGACAGCACTCTTGCAATCACCGTGCTCCACGGCCCGCTGATGATTTGCGGCTTCTTCGGTGTCGTCATTTCACTCGAACGCGCGGTCGCGCTCGCGCGACTCTGGGCCTATTGCGCGCCGCTCTGCGCGGGCCTGGGTACGCTCGCGCTGCTCGGCGG
>JBEBHW010000738.1:0-2249 GCA_040081145.1 Burkholderiaceae bacterium | reverse complement strand
GCCCGCCGTGGTCGGCAACGGCAGCACGGTGGGCTTCGCCTGCACGTCGGTCGAGCAGGCGAACGCCTGGCATGCCGCCGGGCTGGCCCACGGCGGAACCACGTGCGAAGACCCTCCGGGCGTGCGTGAAGGTGGCACCACACGCCTGTACCTGGCCTACCTGCGCGACCCCGACGGGAACAAGCTCTGCGGGCTGTACCGCATGCCCCGGGCCTGAGCGCCGGCTCTCCTCCCCGCCTCGCGCCGAAGTCAGGCGCTCCGTTCCAACGCGGTCGCGCCGTGCTTGCGCATCAGTGTTCGCTGCATTTGAAGCTGGAGGCAGCATTCGGGTCGCCGTGACCCTTGTAGCGCGCGTACCCCGGATACACGCACAGCGGACGTGACAACACCGTGGCGCCCGTCGCAGGATCGATCTTTCTCGCCTTGAGCGTTTCCGGCTCGCGGCCACGCGAGACCCAGCGATCCAGCGCACCCAGCAGGTCGGCCGAATCGGCGCCCGGGCCGCCGGCGCAGTGGTTGACGCCTGGTGCGGTGTAGTAACGCACGAATTGGTCGGTGTTCGATTGACCGCCCATCGCCTGCACCACGCGCTCGTAGTACGCCGTCGTGGACTTGATCGACAGCGCCGAGTCGTTGCCGCCGTGCCAGAGGATCAGCTTGCCGCCGCCCGCCAGGAAGGGATGCAGGTTCGCATTTGTCGCGTCGTTCAGCGCCGACATGGCGGACAGCGCGCCGACGTTGCTGTCGAAGTCATAGGTCAACGAGTTCGCCGCCGGATTGCGTGCAAGATAGTTCTTCACCGTCGTGTCCTGGAACAGGAACTGCAGCGAAAAACCGCCGAGTGCCGGCGTGCCTGTCGTCCAGAAGTCCCAGGCGCCGGGTTCGTCTTCATTGCCGGTCAGCGGCCAGCCGGTGTTGCTGTAGGTGCCACCGGCAAACGCTACCGGGGAGGTCCACGACGAGACGACTTTCAGTTGCGCATCGGACAGGCAGGTGTTGCCGGTGTCGGCGCCTCCCGGGCAGCGCAGCGTCGCCGGGTCAAAGTGGCAGGCTGCGGGCTTGGACACGACGCCGTCAACCAAGCCGTCCAGGCCGTCGCATGCGGCACGCACCGCGCCCGCGAGCGCAGCGATCTTGGGCGTGCTGATGGCGCCACCCGGAGCGGCGAGCGCCTTCGCCGTGCGGTTGAACGCGCCCATCAGGCCGATCCAGTTGTAGGCCGGTGCACGGGAGATCACGCCGTCGAACAGGTGGGGATGGCGCTGCACGTTGATCAGCGCTTCGCGGCCGCCGTTGGAACAGCCTTCGAAGTAGGCGCGGCGCGCCCGCTTGCCATAGTGCTCGCGCACGATTTCGGTGGCGGCGCCCATCACCGTCGGTACCGAGAGCGAGCCGAACAGCGCCGCGGCCTGCGGATCGTTCAATGCGAACGAAGCGTCAAGCCCGTTGGCCTGATGGCCGGAATCACTGCTCACCTGCGCGTAGCCGGCATTCAATGCGGGTGCGTCGACCGGCGGAATCGAGCCGTTGTAGCCGCCACCACCTCCGTAGTGCAGCTTGTGGTTCCAGCGCAGTGGCAGCCGCAGCTCGAAGTTCAGCCTGGGCGCGATGCGCCCGACGACATTGCAGTGCGCGGCGAGCGTCGCGCTGGCAGGCATCACCGTGGCTGCGGCAATCGTCGCACCCCCCAGGCTGCGGCCGGCGAGCGCACCGCAGTCCCGGCCTCCGGTACGCCTTTCGGAATCGTCGTCATCGGCCAGGACTGAGGCCGAAGCCAAGAATAGAACCGCCAACAGCGTGGCGCGTTTGTGGGTGATCATCGATTCGTCTCCTCGGTGGGTTGGGTCGCTCCTGGCTCCCGCGGTGGTGCCGCAACAGCGCCAGCCGGTGCCAAGCAAATTCTCGGCGTCCGTAGTCCTGTGTACTGTAAACCTGTGTACAGTTATCGCGACCTGACGCCTGGGTAAACCCGCAAGTAAGCCGCCGACGCCCCGGTTGAGACAGGCAACCTCCCTCCATTTTCGGAACCGGCGATGATCACGCAACGCCAACATCGAGAAGCGTCCGCGCCGACAGTCTCAATGGCCGCGCGAGCGCGACTTCTGGAGACGCCCTGGGCGCGATGCCTCAACGAGTCGCAACGGGCACGGGTCGATCGCGAAACACAAGTCGTTCACTTTGCCGAGGGGTTGGTGGTCTGTCGCGAAGGAGTTCCCGCGCAGCACTGGATTGGTGTGCTGGACGGAATG
>JBEBHW010000737.1:0-2254 GCA_040081145.1 Burkholderiaceae bacterium | reverse complement strand
ATGTAGCCCGGCGAATCGCCGCACACGACGGGCAGCTTGCCTATGCCCTCGAGCAGCGCCTTGGCGCGCGCGAGCACGCTGCTTGCCGTGCCGGCGTGCGTGCTCAGTTCCACGACCGGAATCACGTACGCAGGGTTCAGCCAGTGGATGTTGAGAAAACGCTCCGGGTGAGTGACCAGCGCCGCGAGTTGCGTGACCCGCATGCTGCTCGTCGTCGACGCAAGAATCGCCGCCGGATCGCAGCACCGCGAAAGTTGGGCAAACGCGTCGGTCTTCGCCTCGAGCGTTTCGGGAACGCCTTCGAAGACAAGCTCTGCATTCGCCAGCGCCGCGGGCGCGGCGTCGGCGTTCACATAGTCGACTCGCCGCGCAATGCGCTCGACTTGCTCGGCGCGCAACACACCCAGCTGCGCGAGTGCGCCAAGGCTTTGCGCGATTTCGCCACGCGCTTCGCCCTCCAGTCGCGCCCAATCGGCTGCGGGGCGGCGCTTCAAGTCGATCAGCGCGATGCGGTGCCCGGCGTAAGCAAAGGCGATCGCGATGCCCCGCCCCATGCGGCCGGCACCGACGGCGGCAAAGCGTGTCACCGGCTATTCCCCATCGTGCAGCAACGCTTGCAACTGCGCGCGGGTCAGCCCGGCAAGCCCCAGCGCCTCCAGCGTGCGCTCGCCGCGCCGCAAATCGCGCCCCAGGAAGCCACCGGTGATCGCGAGCAGCCCCTGCGCAATCGGCGCATCGACACCCGCCCAGCGCGCCACCGAGGCGAGGAACGCCAGCCCAAGCTCGGTGTCTTCGCTCACATAGCGGTGCGTGTGCAAATCGATGTGCTCGCGCCAGTCGCCACTCTTTTGCAACTTGCGGTGCGCGTCGCCGTACATCCATTGGTCATTCTGGTAGTGGTCGGAAAGCGGATAGTGCGGCGCGCCGTAGCCCAGCGCTTCGCGCACGGCAATGCGCTCCAGGTCGAGCGCGTCCGTCACGGCGCGCACTGCGGGCTGCGTGCCTTCGCTGTGGATGTCCCACTTCTCGAAATGCTGCAGCGGCGCTGCGTTCATCACCATCAGCGGCGGGTGGATGATGGGGCCGGCGTTCATCAGCGCACCCGAGAGCGCATCGCCGCACGCGTGCACGCTGGGGTAGGCCTGACGAATCACGTCAACCGCCTGCGGCGCGCGGCGCGCCGGGTACACGCCGGTGGGCAGGCGCACCGCACGGATCGTCACGTTGACTTCGCGCACGCCGTGTTTGCGCGCCAAGTAAGGCAGCGTCCCGGTTTCTGCCCAGCGCACGTCGGCGCGATTCCCCGCGGCGCGCACGACGCGCGACATCAGCAACGAACCGAAGGTTCCCGGCGGCAGGAACACCACCTGCCCGCTCACGAGATGCGGCGCAATGGCGCGAGCGATGTCGCCTTGGGCGATGGCGGGCGAAGGAATCACGATCAACTCTGCGCCACGCAGCGCCGCGCCGATGTCGGGTGTCGCAAGCGCGATCGGCACGTCGCGCGCGCCGTTCGAATCTTTGAGGACGATGCTGCCGGCCTCGATCACGGCCTGCAACGCCGCCGCGTCGCGCCGCCACAGGCGCACTTCGTGGCCGGCCTCAGAGAGGTCGCCAGCCGCCGCGTAGCAGCCGTGGCCGCCGCCGAGAATTGCAATTTTCATCGTGATGCCTCCACGGGCAGCTTGCGGCCCTTTGCTGCCGTTCGTCGCGAGCTTCTTGCGACGGTTGCGACGCCAGGGCGGCGGCGGTGCCCCCGTGCTCCGGCCCACGCTCGCGGGGCACCGTCGAGACGCGCCAAGCGAAGCCGCGTCAACACGGGATGGTCGCTGCATCGGCTGGCAGACACCGCGAATGGGTCCTGCGCCCGGGGGCACCACCACCGCCCTGCTGCACACCACGGTTGCCTGCCACGCCTTCGCATGCCACCCGAGTGCCGGGGTAGGTGGCTTGGGGTACGGGCGCGGGCCCCCATTCGCGGTGTGATCAACCTGCACCCGAGAACACCTCGTTGATGGCGCAACGCCAGCGGGCCCAATACGGTGCCCCGCGGGCGTGGGGCCGGAGAACGTAGCCCGGGCCACCTGCCCTTTCTCGACCTCTGCACGAACGACGGCGCGAATGGCAGCAACGGGCCGAAACCCGACTCACGCGCCCGATCGCATAAAACTCGATTCATCCCAAGACCTCGTCAGTCAAGCCACGCCCAGGAACCCGTGGAACAGACGTTCCGGGTCGTAGCGATGGCGCACGT
>JBEBHW010000736.1:0-2261 GCA_040081145.1 Burkholderiaceae bacterium | reverse complement strand
GTCCAATACATCTTCCAGCGCAGTGCGCACATGGTCGAGCCAGCCGGAAAAACGCTCGGCGTCGCGCCGCAGGTCGGCGATGACCCAGGGCAGGTTGGATCCGTCCGTCTGGAAACGCAAGCCCAGCCCAGGTGGACTCGGCTGGCGGATCATTTGACTGTTCAGTACAACGTTCTGCACGCCCGATTCCAGCAGGTTGCGAAACCAGCTGCTGACGGGAAAACTCTTCTCGTCTGCGGGAATATGCGCGAGAGCTGACTTCGTCCGCCCGAGCTTGAACGAAGGCGTGTAGGACGCGGCGCCTTCGGGGTAGTAGTTGTCGTTGCCTTCGGCGACCTTCTTCAGCGCAACCCGGCAGCCCTTTCTCGTTGGGCTGACCACACTCCGAGCCTCGATCGCCGCGGCGGGAAAGAGCATGCGCTGGGTTTCCTCTCGGTCAACGCTGGCCTTGCACAACCACAAGGTCTCATGATTCAGGCCCAGTTCGTTGCTGGCCCGGTCCATGCCGACCTCGACCTCATAGCGCACGAGGTCGAATGGCCTCTTCTCCTCGGCCATGCGGTCGCGCACCTTGCGCGGAATCGGCGCCTCTACCGCGAGCTGGAAGGACTGCGAAGCGCCAGGCCCCTGCCAAATCAGCTTGTCGAAACTGGCACTGCGCGACAACACCGCCTCGCGCACATCGCCGCGCGAGCGAATCATGTCGCTCAACAGGCCGATCACGTCTAGGAACGTCGTCTTGCCGCTGGCGTTGGGGCCTACCAGCGCCTGCATCGGCCCCAGCGCCTGATCGACACCTTTCAGGCTGCGGAAATGGCGTGTCTGGATGCGGGAAAACATACCGGGAGTGTCCCCGATTTGGAGCCTTCAGTCAGAGCCCGGCTGCAATCCTGAAATGTTGCATGCCTCAACGAGCTGCCTCGGCAGCGTCAAGCACCGGCACCCGTGCTCCACCGACCAGTCCCCGCGATGCGATTGCGAGTCCGTCAGCCAAGCGTCATCACAGACCGCCTTCGCACAGCACGGGCGCATATTGCGCCGCGTCAATCGGTCACTGCCCTCAACAGAGCAGGATGTGCCACCAACCCACGTGGCCGACGCGGCCGCCTCTGACCGACCTCCACAGGAGAAGAACGATGAACGACCTGCACCCGAAACACAGGTTCGCCGCCCAAGCGTTCGACAATCCAGTGCGCAGCGCCGCGCTCGCACATCACGATGGGTTGAGCGTCGTGATGGCCGAGTTCCACGTCTATTTGAGTGAAACCGACGACGCCTACACACTCAAGGCGGCATTGCCGTGGACGTGCAAAGAAGACATCAGCGTGCGCATTGATGACTGCGAAGTGAGCATCTCGAGCAAGGTGTCGCAGGCCTCGGCGGCGAAGCAGAACGCTGGCACGCCCAGCGCGGGGACCCACAGCGGATTCGCCCCGCACAGCGTTTGGCTCGACTGCCCAATCGACGAGGGCAAGACAGTGATGAAGTACCAGGACGGCGTGCTCGAGTTGAGCCTGCTGAAGGCGACGGCAAGCTCTGCATGATTTCGCGCCGAGGTCCGATGACGGCCCGCGGGTCTGTTGCCACTTTCCTGCTGAGCGGTCTGTTGTGGGCGGTGTTGCGCGCGACCGCCGTCACCATGCTGGGCGGTTTGGCCTTCGGCCTCGCGTGGGCCAACGAGCCGGCAGCGCGGCTTCAGGTCTGGGGCTACTACCCCTGGTGGCTGGGTGAGCATTGGCGCAGCCGCAACCTCTCGATTTACGATCGCCTCAAGTTCTTCGAGGTCGAGATCGACGCGCAGGGTCAACTGGGTCAGCGCAACGGTTGGCCGCAGCGCTGGCAGGAACTGCAGGCCGCCGCCCACGCCCGTGGCCTGGGCCTGGACGTCACGGTGACGTTGTTCAGTGCGTCCCGTTTCGAACGCATCTTTGGCAATTCCAAGAGGAGGCAGCGGCTCCTGACCGAATTGCTTCGCTTGGCCACGGGTGCGCAAGGAATTCATCTGGACGTCGAGATCTTCGACAACGTCTCCGCCCGGGCGCTGGCAGGCTTTCGCGCGTTTTGTGCAGCGCTCCGATCGGGCTTGAACCAGCGCGGCACCGCAAAAACCTTGACCGCGTTCGGCGTGATGGGCGCCCAGGTCGATCTGTACGACCGGGCCACACTCGCACAGCTCGATCACATCGTCCTGCAGGGCTACGACTCGCACCACCTGGAGAGTCCTCGGTCCGGGCCCGTGGCCGCGCTGCGCGGTCCCTACG
>JBEBHW010000077.1:0-10189 GCA_040081145.1 Burkholderiaceae bacterium | reverse complement strand
CGCCAGCAACTCGTCGAACTTGAGGCGTTGCCACGCCGGGTGGTTGCGGTCTTGCAGCGTCGCGAGCGGCGTCTGCGGATCGGGGTGGTGCAAGAAACTCAGCGCCGCTCGAAGCGGCATGAGGCGCGCCGGCGCAACGCCCGCGGGCAGCAGTTCGCTGAGGTCGGCACGCGACAGCGCTGACGTCACCACTTTGCGCAAGTACGTTTGCGGCAGTTGCGCGCTGCTGGGGTAAACCGGCGTCAGCGCGCGGGGCAAGGGTGTGTCGGCGTCAATGCGCTTCACGCTCGGGTGCACCATCTCCAGGCCGAACAAGCCGCCACGCGCTTCGCCGCGCACGCGCACGCGCTGGCCGACCGCCAGCGATTTTTGCGTCGACGCGTAGAAGTGCAGGAAGCGCAGCACCAGGTCGTCGCTGCCGTCGTGAATGCGCACGATCAGCTGACGCCGCGCGCGCGTCTGAATCTGGTTGTCGCGCACCACGCCTTCGACCTGCGCGACGCTGCCGTCGCGCAACTCGCCGATCGGCGTGACGCTGGTTTCGTCTTCATAGCGCAGCGGCAAGTGCAACGCCAAGTCGATGTCGCGAAACAGGCCGAGTTTTTCGAGCGCGCGCTGCGGCGCCGATTTGGCGCGAGGCGTGGCCTCAGGGGTGGCAGCGGCGCGAATGGCGCGAGGGGGCATGGGAGAATTCTGCCCTGCACGCGCGCGCTTGCCTCGCGGTCGACAGCCAGACGCCAGCGCCATGACCCCGCCCTTCACCCTCGATGACTTCGACTTCGCCCTGCCGCCCGAGCTGATCGCCCAGCATCCGGCGGCGCAGCGCAGCGCCTCGAGGTTGCTCGACGCGCGCGGCCCCGCGCCGGTGCACCGCGTATTTCGCGAGCTTCCCGATTTGCTGCACAAGGGCGATCTGCTGGTGTTCAACGACACCCGCGTCATCAAGGCGCGCCTGCTCGGCCACAAGGCCAGCGGCGGAGCGATCGAGGCGCTCGTGGAGCGGGTCTTGCCGGACGCCGAGGTGTGGGCCCATGTGCGCGCGAGCAAAGCGCCACGCGCCGGCAGCCGCTTGCGTTTTGCCGATGCGTTCGACGCCGAGGTGCTCGGTCGCACTCCGGATGCGGCGCTCTACCGGCTGCGCTTTCCCGACGATCCGCTGTTGCTTCTGGAGCGCCACGGCCAAGTGCCATTGCCACCGTACATCCGCCACGCGCCGGACGCGCAGGACGCGCAGCGCTACCAGACCGTGTTCGCCAAGAACCCCGGCGCAGTGGCGGCGCCGACCGCGGCCTTGCATTTCGATGCGCCCTTGCTCCTGGCGCTGGCCGAACGCGGCGTCGTGACCACGCAGGTGACGCTGCACGTGGGCTCGGGAACCTTCCAACCGGTGCGCAGCCGCGACCTCGCCCTGCACCGCATGCACCGCGAATGGTTCGACGTCGGCGCCGCTGCCGTGCAGGCCGTGCGCGAAGCACGCCAGCGCGGCGGGCGTGTCGTCGCGGTGGGAACGACGAGTCTGCGCGCCCTCGAGTCGGCCGCGCAGGGGGGCAGCTTGCAGCCGTGTCGCGGCGAGACCGATCTGTTCATTACACCCGGATTCACCTTTCGGATCGTCGATCAACTCATCACCAATTTTCACTTGCCCAAGAGCACGCTGCTGATGCTCGTCAGCGCCTTCGCGGGGTTCGACGCCATCCGAAGCCTCTACGCGCACGCCATCGCGCAGCGCTACCGATTTTTCAGCTACGGCGATTCGATGTTGCTCGAACGCACGGCGCCGAACTGACGCGAACCGGGTCCATCGCGTATCCAGATGTTGCCCCCGGTCAGCACCCGTTTCGTCGCGAGTGCCATGTCGCAAGCGGACGTGATTCAGGGCACGTTGCGACGCTCCGCAGGAATCGACATCGCGCGGCCATCGCCTTACAGTCGAGCGAAGCCGCCGCGGTTTTAGGCCTTCGAACCCGTGCCGCGCTGCGAATGCTGCCCAACCCGGCGAAGCCTGCGAAGCGACATGGACTCGATCAACCCGCCCCCTCCCACACGTCCACGTCGCAGCGCACCGCTTCGCGCAGGATCCGATGCCAATCAGGTCCTGCAAGGTCTGCGCAGCGTCTTCAAGCTGCCGGGCGATTTGCCGCTCGGGCGGCGCCTGTCGCTGTTGCTCGCGCTTTGTGCCGGCGCGACGGCCTTGTGCGGTTTTGTCGCCGTGCTGATCGCAGGCGTCTGGTTCCAGCAGACGCGCGCCCTGAATGCCTCGCAAGAAATTGCCCGCACCATGGCGTATGCCTTGCAGGCACCGCTGGCCTTCGAGGATCGCAAGACGATTGCAGACACCCTGGGTGGCCTGAGCACACGCGCCCAAGTCGAGGCAGCGTGGCTGTTCGACAAGAGTGACCGCCTCGTCGCCGTCTACGGCAAGGCGGGCAACGTCGCCCCGCCCGAAGGCGGCGGCCTGCACACCGGCAGCCTGGTCGTCAGCGAAGGCGTGTGGGCCGGCAAGACGCAGCTCGGTCGCGTCGTGCTGCGCAACGGCCTGGGCGACCTGTACCGGGCCCTCGCCTTCGAGCTCGCGGCGATCCTGCTCGGCTGCGCCGCGGGCCTCTTCGTCACCCTGAACGTGGCGCGGCGCATCGCACGGCGCATCACGGAGCCGATCTCCGCGCTGGCCGCCACCTCGGGGGCGATCGCCGCGGATAAGGACTATTCGAAGCGCCTGAGCGGCGTGGGTGGCGATGAAATCGGCCTGGCCGTGCACGCCTTCAACCGCATGCTCGACGAAGTCCAGGCGCGCGACGTGGCGCTCGCCGATTCGATGCGCATGCTCGAACGCCGCGTCACCGAACGCACCCAGGAGCTGAAGAAAGAGAAAGAAAGCGCCGAAGCGGCGTCGCGCGCGAAGACGCGTTTCCTCGCCAACATGAGCCACGAGTTGCGCACGCCGCTGAATGCCGTGATCGGCGCGGCGCAGCTGCTCGACCAGAACGATGCAAACGACGGCCAACGCCATCTCGTCGAGGCGATTCGCACGAGCGGCATCAACCTGCTCGGCCTCATCGACAACGTGCTCGACCTGTCGCGCATCGAAGCCGGGGCGTTCGAGCTCGCGGTCGAAGACTTCAACCTGCTCGATTGTGTGCAGGGCGCCCTGGCCACGGCGTCGGTCGCGTCGCGCGCGAAAGGCGTGGCGATGGCCGGCGTTCTCGACCCGAGCCTTCCCGCCTGGCGCCGCGGCGACGTGATGCGGCTGCGCCAGGTGCTGCTCAACTTGCTCGGCAACGCCGTCAAGTTCACGCCGCGCGGCGAAGTCGTGCTGCACGTCATGCCCGGCGCCACGCCCGACGCGCTGCACATCAGCGTGCGCGACACCGGCATCGGCATCGGCCAGGCGTCGCTGAAACAGGTGTTCGAACCGTTTCGCCAGGCCGACGACGCGGCGAACCGGCGCTTCGTCGGAAGTGGCCTGGGCCTGGCGATTTCGCGCCAGCTCGTCGAGGCGATGGGCGGGCGCATCCAGGTCACGAGCGAGCTGGGCAAAGGCTCGACGTTCGACATCTGGCTGCAACTCGCACCGGCCAGCCGCATCGTCAACGAGCCGCCGCCGCTGAACCACGCGATCGCGTTTTTCGAGCCGCACGAGTCCAGCGCCCAGGCGCTCGCCGCACAGCTCGCGCGCCTGGGCTGCAATGCACAGCGCTGTGCGACGGCGCAGGAACTGCGCGACTGGCTGGACGGTCTGCGCGACACGGCCGAAAAACCGTGGCTGCTCACTGCAGTGGACCATGAACAGGCTCGGGAATTCCTGGATCGATCGACGGGTTGGTTCGACCCCGAACGCGTCATCGGCATGACCGCTGCCGAATTGCCTGCTGCGGAGTCGGCACGCGAACAGTTCCACGTGTCGCGCAGCGTCATCAAACCGGTGCTGCGCGCTGCGCTCGTGAGCCGCCTCGGCGCCGTGACACGCGAGGGTGCCTCGGGCAACGGCGAAGACTCGCGCGCTGGGCGCAACGGTTCGCTCGGCTTGACGCCGGGGGGCAACAACCGCCACGTGCTGGTCGTCGAAGACGACGCAATGAACCAGATGATCGTGTGCAGCATGCTGCAAAACGCCGGCTACCTGACGAGCACTGCCGACGACGGCGCGCAGGCGCTGGACCTGTTGTCGCGCGAAACCTTCGACCTGGTCTTGATGGACTGGCAGATGCCCGACATGGATGGCCTCGAAGTGACACGGCGTCTGCGCAGCGGCGCCGTCGGCGACTTCGGCACCGTCGTGCCGATCGTCGCGCTGACTGCGAACGCGTTCGCCGAAGATCGAGCCGCGTGCCTCGCTGCAGGCATGAATGACTTCCTGACCAAACCGGTGCTTGCCGAGTCGCTCATCGCCGCAGTCACGCGCTGGCTCGGTCGGGCGAAGAACACGGAGATGGCACCTTCGAGCGCATTCGCGCCGTTCTACTGAAATTCCCCAGGCTGCCGCCTCGCGGTAGCCCACGGCAGCCCCCGCAAAAACCGCCTGCGACAATTCGCGCCATGCTGCGCTTCGAATTGCTCGCCACCGATGGTCTGGCGCGGCGAGGTCGCCTGACGCTGAATCACGGTGTCGTTGAAACGCCGGTGTTCATGCCGGTGGGCACCTACGGCACCGTGAAAGGCGTGCTGCCGGCGTCGCTCACCGCTATGGGCGCGCAAATCATCCTCGGCAATACCTTCCACCTCTGGCTGCGCCCGGGGCTGGACGTGTTGCGCCAGTTCGGTGGCCTGCATCGCTTCGAGGCCTGGGACAAGCCCATCCTCACCGACAGCGGCGGCTTCCAGGTCTGGTCACTCGGCGCGATGCGCAAGATCAGCGAGGAGGGGGTGCGCTTCGCGTCGCCGGTGAACGGCGACAAACTCTTCCTCACCCCCGAAATCAGCATGCAGGTCCAGCAGGTGCTGAATTCCGACATTGCGATGCAGTTCGACGAGTGCACGCCTTACCAGACCGCGGGGCAGCTGACGACGCAAGACCAGGCCAGAGACTCGATGCAACTGAGCCTGCGCTGGGCCAGCCGCTGCCGCGACGAATTTGCGCGCCTGCAAAATCCGAACGCTTTGTTCGGCATCGTGCAGGGCGGGATGTTCGAGGCCTTGCGCGAAGAGTCGCTCAACGCACTCGCCGAACTGAACCTGCCCGGCTACGCAATCGGCGGTGTGAGCGTGGGCGAACCCAAGGAGGAGATGCAGCGCATCGTCGCGCACACACCGCAACGCCTGCCGGCGGGCAAACCGCGCTACCTGATGGGCGTGGGCACGCCCGAAGACCTGGTCGAAGGCGTGGCCGCGGGCGTAGACATGTTCGACTGCGTCATGCCCACGCGCAATGCACGCAACGCCCACCTGTTCACGCGCTTTGGCGACTTGCGCTTGCGCAACGCGCGCTACAAGCAAGATGAGCTGCCCATCGACCCGAGCTGCGGCTGTCACGCCTGCGCTGGCGGCGGCGAGGGTGCACACAAGACAGGCGGCGTGTCGCGTGCCTACCTGCACCACCTGGAGCGCTGCGGCGAAATGCTCGCGCCGATGCTCGCGAGCATTCATAACCTGCACTACTACCTGACCCTGATGCGCGAAATTCGGGACGCGCTCGACGCGGGATCGTTCGCCGCGTTCACGGCGCGTTTTCACGCGGATCGCGCGCGCGGCGTTTGACGCGGCTCAGGTCTGCGCCAGGGTCGTCGCGGCAGCGGCGACTCCTGAGCGGTGGGGAATGCCCTGCACCAGCAGCGCCGCCTCCACACCCGCCAGCGCGCCGAGAACCATCGCCGGGTTCAGGTCGCCCAGATGGCCGATGCGAAACACGCGCCCGGCGAGTGGCCCCAGGCCGCCGGCGATCGCGACTTGAAAACGTTCGCGCGCCACCGTGCGCAAGGCCTCGACGTCGATGCCGGCGCGCACCGCGACGGCCGTGACCGACGTGGACCGCGCCGCCACAGAGGGCGCGAAGCAGCGCAGCGCGCCGCCTTCGCTCCAGCAATCCACAGCGGCGTGCACGGCACGCGCCAGGCGTGCGTGGCGCTGCAGCACCGCGTCGACGCCTTCGTGAAAAATCAGCCCGAGCGCAGCCTCGAGTCCCATCAGCAGGCTGTGCGGCGGCGTGCCGCAAAACTTCTGATACGAATGTTCGCCCTTGCGCCGCGCCCAGTCCCAATAGAAGCGCGGCGCCGGGTTTTGGCTTGCGACCGCCATGGCGCGCTGGTCCACCGCGATGAAGCCCAGGCCGGGCGGAACCATCAGGCCCTTTTGCGAGGCGCCGACCACGACGTTCGCGCCGAGTTCGTCCATCGCAAACGGCGCCGCCGCGAGCGACGCGACAACGTCGACGACGAACAGTGCCGGATGGCGCGCCGCATCGAGCGCGGCGCGCAAGGCGTGCATGTCGCTCGTGACGCTGCTCGCGGTGTCGGTGTGCACGGCAAAGACCGCCTTGATGCGGTGCTGCGGGTCGTCGCGCAGGGCCTGCTCGACGGCGCCTGCGTCGATCGGCTCGCCTTCGACCCATGGCGTGCGGATCGCGCGCGCGCCGAACGCTTCAACCTGCAGCGTCCAGCCGTCGGAAAAGTGCCCGGTGCCCGGCACCAGCACGGTATCGCCCGGCCCCAGCAGGTTCGCGATCACACCTTCCCAGACGCCGTGGCCGTTGGCGGCATACATCAACACGTCGGCCTCGCGCGTCTGCAGCAGCCGCATCAATCCGCTTTCGCATGCCGCGATGACCTGCGCGACGCGCGGATCGGCCAAGTCCATAGGCTGGCGGCTCATGGCGTGCAGCACTTCGTCAGGCACGCGCGTCGGGCCGGGCGAGTGCAGGAAGCGGTGGCCGGGGATGCGGGGTGAAGTCGGCATGGGCATGATGGCGGTGCAGTTGCACCATGTTAGGCGAGCCGGCTGGCGGATTCGGCATGCCCTGACCTCACCGGCAGGTGTTTATCCCGACTCTGGGGCCAGCGCCGAGCCACCACAATGGTGCGCGGCTCGCTGGTGCGATGCTTGCTTAGTGGGGCTCTGCAGCCCCCGCTGCGCGGCGAGTGCGTTTGTTTTCAGTTCACATGAAAGGTCGGTATGAAGTTTCAACGCAGAACATGGGTGTCGCTGGTTTTGGCCGCCGGCGCGGTGCTCGTGCAGTCGCACGCCTTTGCCCAGGAAAAAGTCCTGCGCATCGTGCCGCACTCGAACCTGGCGATCCTCGACCCGATCTGGACCACCGCCTACATGAGCCGCAACCACGGCTACATGATTTACGACACGCTGTTCGGCACCGACGAGCACGCGAAGATCAAGCCGCAGATGGTGGAGAGCTGGACCGAGAGCGCCGACCATCGGCTTTGGTCGTTCAAGCTGCGCAAGGGCCTGGCGTTCCACGACGGCGCGCCGGTCACGGGCGAAGACGTGATCGCCTCGCTGCAACGCTGGGGCAAACGCGACGCGATGGGCAGCGCGCTCATGACCTTCGTGCTGCGCATGGACTCACCCACACCCGACACCTTCCGCATCTTCCTCGGCGAGGCCTGTGGCTTCGTTCTCGAGGCGCTGGGCAAGCCTTCCAGCAACGTGCCCTTCATCATGCCCAAGCGCACCGCGGAAACCGATCCGTTCAAGCAGATCGAAGAGCACATCGGCTCGGGCCCCTTCGTCTTCAGACGCGACGAGTTCAAGCCCGGCGACAAGGCCGTCTACGTGAAGAACGCGAAATACGTGCCGCGCAGCGAAGCGCCCTCGGGCACCGCGGGCGGCAAACACGTGTATGTCGACCGCGTCGAGTGGAACCTTGCGCTGCGCGACGCGCAGGCGCAAGTCAACGCATTGCAAAAAGGCGAAGTCGACATCATCGAACAGTTGTCGTTCGACCACTATGAAACCGTGAAGGCCGACAGCACCCTGCAATTGCCCAAGTTCTACAACGTGGGCTTGCAATACATGGCGCGCTTCAACCACCTCTCCAAGCCCTTTGACAACGTCAAGGTGCGCCAGGCGGCACTCGCCGCGTTCTCCCAAGAGCCGTTCTTGCGCGCCCAAGTCGGTGTGAAAGATCTGTACAAGCCGTGTGCGAGCATGTTCATCTGCGGCACGCCGTTCGGCAGCACGGCGGGCAGCGACATCCAGGCCAAGAGCAACATGAAGAAGGCTCAGGACCTGCTGAAGGCGTCGGGCTACGACGGCACGCCCATCGTCGTCATGAAACCCACCGACCTCGCGTCGATTCAGAAGTTGCCGGACGTGGCGGCGCAGCTGCTGCGCCAGGCTGGTTTCAAAGTCGACCTGCAGGCGATGGATTGGCAAACGCTCGTCGGCCGGCGCGCGAAGAAAGACGCGCCGGACAAGGGCGGCTGGCACATGTTCCTGACCGCCTGGCAAGCGCACGACGTGTGGAACCCGATCAGCAACCCGACGATGGACACGCGCGGCGAAAAGTCCACCTGGTTCGGCTGGGCCACCGACGACAAGATGGTCGAGTTGCGCGGCCAATTGATGCGCGCCACCGACGACGCCGCCAAGAAGAAGATTGGCGCCGAAATGCACGTGCGCGCCTTCGAAATCGCGACCCACGCGCCGCTCGGCGAATTCGACGCGCCGATGGCCGCGACCAAGGCGATCAGCGGCTTCTTCGTGACGAACGGCAACCTCTACTGGAACCTGAAGAAGTCGTGATGTCCGGCCGGCGCACGCCGGCGTGCGCGCTTCGGAATCACTCGTTCGTGGCGCGTTCGCCGGTCATCCTGCCCTCGGTCCCGGTGCTCGTGCCGGGCGCGCAGCAGCGTTGCGCCGGGATGTCGCGGTGGGCGCGGCCGCAGGCGTAGATGTTTGCCTTCCTCGCGCGCCGTCTGGCAGCAACGCTTCCAGTACTGCTGATCGTCGCAGTGCTGGTATTTCTGATGCTGCGTCTCACGCCGGGGGATCCGGCGGCGGTGATCGCCGGTGACGCGGCGACGACCGAGCAAATCGCGCAAATCCGCGCCGGGCTCGGGCTGGACCGCTCGATCCCTGCGCAATTCGCGATCTGGTTCGGCAACGTGCTGAGCGGCGACCTTGGCCAGTCGTTCTATTACAAGACCGATGTCACCACGTTGATCGGCCAGCGCCTGGAGCCCACGCTGTCGCTCGCGCTCGTCACGATCAGCATCGCCGTGCTCGTATCGGTGCCGCTGGGCGTGCTCGCGGCGTGGCGCTTCGGCGGATGGCTGGATCGCGGCCTGATGGCGTTTTCGGTGCTGGGTTTCTCCGTGCCGATCTTCGTTCTCGCCTACGTGCTCATCTGGCTCGTCTCGCTCAAACTGGGCTGGCTTCCGGTGCAGGGCTACAAGCGAATTGCCGATGGCGTCGGCCCGTGGCTTTACCACCTGACCTTGCCCGCAATCACGCTCTCAGTCATCTACATCGCGCTGATTGCCCGCGTGACACGCGCCTCGGTGCTGGAGACACTCGGCGAAGACTACATCCGCACCGCCCGCGCCAAGGGCCTGCCCGAGCTCACGGTGCTGCTGCGCCACGCGCTGGCCAACGCGGCCGTGCCCATCGTCACCGTGATCGGCATCGGCATCGCGCTGCTCATCGGCGGTGTCGTCGTCACCGAGTCGGTGTACGCGATTCCCGGCCTGGGCCGGCTCACCGTCGATGCAGTCCTCGCGCGCGACTTCCCGACGATCCAGGGCGTGATCCTGCTGTTCTCCTTCGCCTACGTCATGATCAATTTGCTCGTCGATCTGTCGTACGTGTTCCTCGACCCGCGCATCAGATATTGAGCGCCGCCGCATGAGCACCAGCACCGGCCCGACCGCCTTCGACGCGCTGTCCGTCGAAGCCGCGTCGGTTCGGGTTCAGCCCAGCGCCTGGGCGCGCGCGGCGCGAAACCTGTCGGTGCGAATCGGCGCGGTGTGTTTGCTGTTGCTCGTCGCGATTGCGCTGGCGGCGCCGTGCCTCGGCACCGTCGACCCGTCGCTGTTCGACCCGGCGAGCCGCGATCTGCTGCCCGGCAAGAGCGGCGAGATCACGACGCTCGAGGGTGAAACGCTCAAGCACCGCTTTCTCATGGGTTCCGACAGCTTCGGCCGCGACATCTACAGCCGCGTCATCTACGGCACGCAGGTTTCGCTCATCGTCGGCTTGGTCACCGCCGTCGTCGCGCTCGCGTTTGGCATCGTCTTCGGCT
>JBEBHW010000735.1:0-2267 GCA_040081145.1 Burkholderiaceae bacterium | reverse complement strand
TGCTGGCCATGCGCTCGGGCGCTGCCACGCCAAGCAGGCCGAGCGCATTGGCAATCACCTGGCGCGTCGCGATGAGCAGGCTCAAGCGCGCCGCACTCAGCGCAGCGTCGTCGATGACGAAGCGCTCCGCGGCGTAGTAGCTGTGAAAAGCACCGGCCAGGCCGCGCAAGTAAAACGCCAAGTCGTGCGGCGCCAGCCCGTCGGTGGCGTTGCTCAGCATCTCGGGGTATTCGGCGAGTTTGAGCATCAGCGCGGTTTCGCTCGGCGCAACCAGCAAGGCCAGATCCGGCTGCGCAAGGCTTTCGAGGTTGCCGCCGCGCTCGAGGTATTGCTGCAGCACGGAGCAGATTCGTGCGTGCGCGTACTGCACGTAGAACACCGGGTTCTCGTCGTTCTGTTTCAGCGCCAGATCGATGTCGAAGACGAACTCCGTGTCGGCCTTGCGGCTGATCATGAAAAAGCGCACCGCGTCCTTGCTTGTCCACTCGATCAGATCGCGCAGGGTCACGTAGCCGCCGCTGCGCTTGGAGATCTTCACCTCGGCGCCTCCGCGCATCACCGTCACCATCTTGTGCAGCAGATAGTCGGGGAAGTTGGCGGGTGCCTCGGGGCGGGAGGCGCGCACCCCGGCGCGCACCCGGGCCATTGTGCCGTGGTGGTCGCTGCCCTGGATGTTGATCGCCTTGGTGAAGCCGCGCTCGAGCTTGTTCACGTGGTACGCCACGTCGGGAACGAAGTAGGTGTATTGCGCGGCTTGCGTACCTGGCGCCACTCCGGCAATCGACTTGCGCATCACGCGATCCTTGTCGTCGCCGAAGTCGGTACTGCGCAACCACAGCGCGCCGCCGTCTTCGAAGGTCTTGCCCGAGGCGATGAGGCGCTGCACGATGGCGTCGACGCGACCCGAGGCGTACAGGCTCGACTCGAGGTAGTAGTTGTCGAAGCGTACGCCGAAGGCACGCAAGTCCAGGTCTTGCTCGTGGCGCAGGTAGGCGACGGCAAACTGCCGAATGCCGTCGAAATCGTCGATCGCGCCCGAGGCAGTGAACTCGCGATCGTCGGCGCGCACCGTCGCGCGCCCGCGAAACGCCGTGGCAATGTCGCCGATGTAGTCGCCGTTGTACGCATCGGTGGGCCAGCCCGGGTCGCCGGGCGCCAGGCCGTGCAGCCGCGCCTGGACGGAGCGCGCCAGATTCTCGATCTGCGCGCCGGCGTCGTTGTAATAGAACTCGCGCGTCACGCTCCAGCCCTGTGTCTCGAACAGGTTGCAGATCGCGTCGCCCAGCGCCGCCTGGCGCGCATGCCCGACGTGCAGCGGGCCGGTGGGATTGGCCGAAACGAACTCGACCAGGACTTTCGCGTCGCTGTGCGGTTTGCAGCCGAACTGCACGCCTTGCGAAAGCACTTCGGCGACAACCGCCTGGCGCGCCGCGGCCGTCAGGCGCAAATTGATGAAACCCGGCCCGGCGATCTCCAGCGCGGCAACGAGTCGCTGCACCGCGACTTGGCGCTTCAGCGCGGCAATCAAGGTCTGCGCGACGTCGCGCGGCGCACGGCCCAGCGCCTTGGCGAGCTGCAGCGCGGCGGTGCACGCCAAGTCACCGTGAGCAGCGAGTTTGGGCGACTCGAATGCCGCCGAGACCCCGGCGCCGGGGCTGACTTCGCGAATCGCCAGGTGCAGCGCCGCGAGCAGCTCCTGTTTGGCTTGGATCATGGCGCGATTCTACGTTTCGCCTATCCCGCGGGCGCAAACGCCTTGCAGGGGCGTGGTTTGTGCCAACTTCTCCGCACGTCGCGCGACAACGCGGCAAATTCGACATGCAATCATTCGAGCCAGCCAGCGTCCCGACGCAGCGAACCCCGATGCCCACCGAACTTCAAGCCAGGCCCAGCGCCGCCACGCGCCCGCACGAGCCGCAGCAAATCGGCAAATACCGGGTGCTGGCCAAGCTCGGCGAAGGTGCGACGAGCGAAGTCTTCATGTGCCGCGACGACTTCGCAGAGCGCGACGTCGCGGTCAAGCTGGTGCGTGCGGTGGTGCTCGGCGACGGGCTGGACAGCCGCTACATTGAGCGCTTCTTTGCCGCTGAAGCGGCGCTCGTGGGCCGCTTGCAGCACCCGAACATCGTGCAGCTCTACGATGCCGTGGCCGACCCGCTGCAGCCCTATCTGGTCATGGAATATGTGGCGGGCAGCACGCTGCGCCCGTACTGCAGCCCGGATCAGCTGTTGCCGCTCGAATTGATCGTCGAGCTCGGTTTCAAGTG
>JBEBHW010000076.1:0-10244 GCA_040081145.1 Burkholderiaceae bacterium | reverse complement strand
AGCACGTTGCCGCCAGTCCATTCGAGGAAGGTGGCGATGCCGCGGCCACGCAGCTTGCCGCGCTTTTCGCTCTGCGCGCGGCGCGCGGCAAAGCCGTTCCAGTCGGCCAACGCCAGCCCCTGGTCGAGAATTTTCTCGAACTCGCCGCAGTCGTAGACCTGCGCCATCGGGTTCGTGTAGGGCATCTGCGCCGGCTGGATCATGTTGCGCCGGCGCATTTCCGCCGGGTCCAGCCGCATCTCGCGCGCCGCCGCGTCGAGCAGGCGCTCGACGATGTAGATCGCCTCGGGGCGCCCGGCGCCGCGGTAAGCGCCGATCGGCGTCGTGTTGCTCATCACCGCCGTGAGGCGCAGGAAGATCGTCGGGATGTGATAGATGCTCGTGCTCACCCAGGGGCCGACAAGCAGCGGAATGAGCACGCCCGTTGCCGTCGCGTAACCACCCACGCTGGCGAGCGAACGCACGCGCAGCGCGAGCACCTTGCCTAACGCATCGAGCGCGAGTTCGGCGTGGCTGATCACGTCGCGGCCGTGCACCGAGGCGCAGAACTCCTCGTAGCGTTGCGCGCACCACTTCACCGGCCGGCGCAATGTGCGCGCCGCGTGGGCGACGACGATGTCTTCGGGGTAGATGCCGGTCTTCATGCCGAAGCCGCCACCAACGTCGCCGACGCGCACGCGCACTTGCGCCGAGGTCAGCCCCGGCAGGCAAGCGACCAGGCCGTCGCGCACCGCGGTGGGCATCTGGCTGGACAGCGTCACGACAAGCTTGCCAGCGGCGTCGACTTCAGCGAGCACGACACGCGGCTCGATGGGGCTGGGCGCGACACGCTGGTTCACGATGTCCAGGCCTACGCGATGCGCCGCGCGCGCAAATGCAGCCGCGGTGGCGGTGGCGTCGCCGTGGCGCATCTCGGAGGCAATGTTGTCGGGCGCGGCGTCGCACAAGGCCGGAGCGCCGGGCGCGACGGCGCTCGCTGCATCGACGACTGCCGGCAATTCTTCATAGGCGATGCGCAGCGCGTCGGCGCCGGCCAGCGCCGCTTCGCGGCTCGTCGCGACCACCGCCGCCACCGATTCGCCGACATAGCGCACGCGGTCCACCGCGAGGGCGTAGCGGATCGCGCTCGCAGCGGGCGAGCCATCCGGGCGCGGGAACGGAATCCCTGCGGCGATAGGCTTCACGCCGGCAGCCAGCAGATCCGCGCCGCAATACGCCGCGAGCACGCCGGGCAACGTGAGCGCGCCGCTCACATCCGCCGCGACGATGCGCGCGTGCGCGTGCGGTGAGCGCACGAAGATCAAGTGCGTCTGGCCGGGGCGATCCAAATCGTCGGTGAACTGGCCTTTGCCGGCAACGAGCGTCGGGTCTTCGATGCGGCGCACCGTCTTGCCGCTGCCGAAGCGGCCGATGTCGAGCGGGGCGTTCATCGAGCGCCCCCAACGGTCGCCATGGCCTGCGCGGCGTGCTGCACTGCGGTGACGATGTTCACGTAACCCGTGCAACGGCACAGGTTGCCTTCGAGCGCCTCGGCGATTTGCGCTTCGCTCGGTTGGGGAATGCGCTTGAGCAGACCGCTCGCCGCCATCAACATGCCCGGTGTGCAGAAGCCGCATTGCAGGCCGTGGCAAGCCATGAAGGCCTCTTGCAGCGGGTGCGGCTTGGCGCCGCTGCCGGCCAGGCCCTCTACGGTGGTGATGCGCCGCCCCTGCGCCTGCAGCGCGAGCAGGCTGCAACTCTTCACCGGCATGTCGTCGAGCAGCACGGTGCACGCGCCGCATTGCGCCGTGTCGCAGCCGCTGTGCGTTCCGGTAAGCCCGAGCGGGCCGCGCAGCAGATCGAGCAGCAGCGTCGTGGGTTGAACGTCGTTCACGACCGGCTGGCCGTTGACGTGCAGTTTCAAGCTTGTCATTGCAGATTCCGAGAGAACCAGTGCGCCATCGTAGTCGGCGCGGAAGAAAGGATGTCGCTCATGCGCCGCTGCTGCCCGGCGCCAGGGCCGTGCCGGTCTGGCTTTCGACCCAGCGTGCCAGCTCGCTGATGCTCGCCCCAGGCCCGGCATGGTGCGACGCGGCGCGCCAGAGTTGCTCGCCGAGGCCGGAGAGCGGCACCGACAGCTGCGCGTCGCGCGCCAGGCCCATCGCGATGCCAATGTCTTTCAGCATCAGCTCCAATTTGAACGGGTCGTCGAACGTGCGACTGATGATCCGTTTGGCGATGTGGTTCTTGCTGATCCACGACTGACCGGTCGACTCGTTCAGCACGTCGGTCATCACCGCCGGATCCAGGCCGAATGCCTTGCCGATCGCCAGGCCCTCGGCGGTGGCGCTGAACGTCATCGCCGTGATCAGGTTGTTGATGCACTTCATGGCGTGGCCGCTGCCCAGGCCACCGAGATGAAACACCGCGCGGCCCATGACCGCCAGCAGCGGGCGCACGCGCTGCACGTGCTGCGCTTCGCCGCCGACCATGAATACGAGTTCCGCGGCCTGCGCGCCCCACTGCGCGCCCGACACCGGCGCGTCGACCATGACCACGCCCTTGCCGTCAAGCGCCTGGGCAGTGGCCCGCGTGATCCAGGGCTGCGCCGACGACGTGTCGAGCAACAGCGCCCCCGGCTTGAGCGTTTGCAGCAGCCCGTGCGCGCCGAGGGTCACGTCGCGAACGACTTCGCCGTTGGGCAGCATCGTGATCACGACCTCACTGCGCGCTCCCACCTCGGCCGGCGTGGCCGCGGCGCGCGCCACGCCACCCAGAGTCTTGGCCAGCGCCTGCGTGAGGCTCGCGTCCAGGTCGTGCAGCGTCAGCGTGTGGCCAGCCTTCGACAAGTGCGTCGCCATCGGCGTGCCCATCACGCCCAGGCCCACAAAACCGATGTTCATCAAAGTGACCTTGGCTAGAGCCGCATCAGACGTGGCAGAAACAAACTGATGTCCGGGAACGCGACGAGGAGTGCCAGAAGCGCGACGATGGCCACGACAAACGGCGCGACACCGCGAAACACGGTTGCCGTGGACACGCCGCTGAGCATGCTCTTGACGACGAACATGTTCATTCCCACGGGCGGGCTGATCAGGCCGATCTGCACGACGACGACGATGAGGATGCCGAACCACACCGGGTCGAACCCCAGGCCGACGACGAGCGGGAAGAACACCGGCACGGTGAGCAAGATCATCGACAGCTCTTCCATTGCCGTTCCCAGGATCACGTAGATCACGCAGATCGAAATCATGACCGTGATCGGGCTGATCTGGTATTGCGTGACGAAGGCCTTCAAGTCGCCGGGCATCGACGTGTAGTTGACGAAATTCGCGAACACGAGAGCACCGACGAGGATCATGAACAGCATGCCGGTCGTGCGCGCGCTGTCCACGAGCACGTTGAACAGGATCTTGGGCGTGAGCGCGCGCCGCGCCAAGGCGAAGCAAAACGCGCCAAATGCGCCGACTCCCGCGCCTTCCGTGGCGGTGAAGATCCCGCCGTATATGCCGCCCATGACGATCACGAACAGCGCAGCAACCGCCCAGACTTCCTTGAGTGCCACCATGCGCTCGCGCCACGACGTGCGCTCGGCATTCGGCCCGGCTGCCGGGTCGCGCCAGCACACGTACTGCACCGCCAGGCACAGCAACGTCACGGCAAGCAGGCCCGGAAGCACACCGGCAGCGAAGAGCTTGCCGATGCTCGTCTCCGTCATGATGCCGTAGATCACCATGATGGTGGAAGGCGGGATCAGGATGCCCAGCGTGCCACCCGAGGCGATGGCACCCACGGCGAGCTGATCGGAGTAACCGTGGTCGCGCATCGACGGGTACGCGACTTTCGTCATCGTCGCGGCGGTGGCGATCGACGAGCCGCAAATCGCGCCGAAGCCGGCGCAGGCCATCACGGTGGCCATCGCCAGGCCACCCCGCAGGTGGCCGACGAAGGTGTACGCGGCGCGGTACAACTCCTTGGACATTCCCGCGCGCGTGACGAAGTTGCCCATCAGGATGAACAAGGGCACGACCGACAGCGTGTACTGGAATCCCGATTCGTAGACGACGGTCGTTGCGGAGGCCATCGACGGCCCGAAGCCCTTCATCCACCACAGGCCGAGAAATCCCACCAAGCCCATCGCCAGGGCGATCGGCACGCGCACGAAGGCGAGCAACATCATGAGTGCGAGACCGCACAAGGCTTCGGTCATGGCGCTAGATGATGGTCTTGCCTTCGTCCGCACGGTGCGGCACGAAGATCAGGACGAGGTGGATGAGTGCGGCGATCACGATCATCGTGCCCATCGCGTAGGCCAACGGTGCCAGCGGCAGCTTGAGCACGCTCGTCGTGTCACCGTATTCGGCCACACGCACGGCGCGACGAAAGATCAGGTAGCCGATGCCACTCAGCGTGAGGAAGCAGACGATGTCGGCAGCGACGTCGAAGAAACGCTTCACCGCGGGCGACATGAAGGCATCGAAGGTGTCGATGACGATGTGCTCGCGGCGTTTCGACACAAGCGGCAAGCCGCAATAGATGAGTGCGGCGAGCATCATCTCGGTGAGCTCGAAGCCGCCGGCGAGCGGCTTGTTGAACAGGTAGCGGCCGATCACGTCGACCGTCGTGACCAGCATCATGGCGAACAGCACGGCGGCCGAGGCGGTGCCGAGCGCCGCCTCCAGCTTGTCGGTGAGGCCCTTCACCGTCGCCGCGCTCATCACCGCCCTCCTCACCGCGTCGTTTCAGCGCGGCGGCGCTGCGCGCGCCGGGCCCACGCATCGAACGTGAGATTCATGATGCGCTCGGTGCGCAGGAAGTCCCGAGCGCGTTTCGCCTCGGCCGGATCGATGGGCTTGGCGCCACCCACGGCGCACGCGTCGAGCTGCTGGCGCGCCATGCGCTCCATGAATACCGCGAGGAACGTGGCCTCTTGCACGCTGCGCCCTGCCGTCAGGATGCCGTGGTGGGCGAGCAGCAACGCGTGTTTCTCGCTCAGGCTCTGAGCGATCAGTTCGCCCTCGCGATCGGCCGTCGGCAGACCCGGCCACTTCCCGAGGAACGCCGTGTCGTCGAACAGCGGTGTCGCGTCCATGTGCGCAATCGTCAGCGGCTGCTCTGCGGCGCCAAGCGCCGACGCCGCGGGCGGGTGCGTGTGCACGATCGCGTGCACGTCGGCGCGCGCGCGATACACCCAGACGTGAAAGCGCGTTGCCGGATTCGGCTCGCGGATGCCGAACGCGCCTTCACCCGCGAGCACGTTCAACTCGACGTCGATGAGCAGCCAAGTCGCCGGCGTCGCCTCGTCGAACGTCAGGCCCAGCGGCAGCGTCCAGAACGTCCCAGGCTGCGGGCCGCGCGCAGTGAGTTGCCCGGCCAGCCCCGATTCGTGCCCTTCGTCGGCAAGCACCCAGGCGCTGTGCGTCAGCGCAGCGCGCGGGTCCAGCGCCACCGGCGCAAGCTCAACTTGACGCAAAACCGTCATGCAGGATCCGCGTCAGTTTCCGGCGGCAACGCGCTTCAATTCATCCTGAAACTCGGCGACGACCTTGGTGCCATCGATACCCTTCGCGTTGGCTGCCTTGATCCAGTCTTGCACGAGCGGCGCGGTGCGCGCGCGCACGTCGGCGACGAACACCGGGCTGGCGTCGGTAATGGTCACACCCGCGGCCTTGAGTGCGTCGATGCCGATCCTGTCAGCGGCGTCCCACGCCTTGCCGGCCAGACGCGCGAGCGCTTCGCCCGACACCGACGTGATCGCGTCCTGGTCCTGTTTGGACAGCTTGTTCCACTTGTCTTCGTTCATGAAGAAGCCAAACGAAGAGGAATAGAAACCGCCGGGGAAGTAGGTCGCGTACTTGACGACCTTGTCGAGGTTGAAGCTCTTGATCGACTCGGAGGGAAAGAAGGTGCCGTCGGCCACGCCCGAGGAAAGCAACTCGTACGACTCAGGCGCCGGCTTCACCAGCGGCGAGGCGCCGAGCGCCTTGGCCGACGCTTCCGAAATCCCGCCGCCGCTGCGGATTTTCATCCCCGACAGGTCGGCCACCGTGCTGATCTGCTTCTTCACCGTGAACATCTGGCCCGGGCCATGAGTGAACACGCCGAGCAGCTTGACGCCCTTGTATTCATTGGCCGCCTGCAGGTATTTCCAGTGAATGCGCGAAAACGCGACCGAGTTGATTTCAGCCGTGCCTCCCGCGCCGGGCAATTCGGCGAGCAACGGCAGTGGATGGCGCGCCGGCGTGTAGCTCGCGGTCACGTAAGACACGTCGACCAGACCGTCGCGCGCCGCATCGAAGGTTCCCGGGGGCGCCGAGGGGTGCTTGGGCAGCATCTGGAATTTGACGCGCCCCTGCGTCGCCTTTTCCACCGCAGCAGCCCAGCCGCCAAGCACGTCGCGCGTGAGGGGGTGCGTGGGGCCGACCCAGCTCGACATCGTGAGCGTGGTCTGCGCCGACGCGCTGCCGAAGCCGCAGCCCAGCAACAGCGCCGCCGCGGCGAACTTGAATCGATCGAACTTCATGCGAATCTCCTGGGCAATGCCAAACAATGGCGGAAGGTGGGGGAAATACCGGCGCGCGCGGCGCAGAGCTTCGCAGTGTGCCCGCAAGCGCACACGCGGGCAATGCGAATCATCCCTGAGAACGTTGCCGCCCTGGATGGGAGCCCCGCTCAGCCGCGCTGGCGCTCTCGCTCGTGCAGGCGCATGCGCAGGCCCAGCGGCGCCATCGTGAACGAGAGATGTTCGCGCGCGCCTGTGCCGCTTGCAGTGCCGACGCTCTCGATGTCGAAGTTCGCGAGCAACTGCGTCATCGCCATCTTCATCTCGAGCAGCGCGAGGTAGCGACCCGGGCAAATGCGCGGGCCTGCGCCGAAGGGCATCGAGCTGCGCTTGGCGCTTGCGGCCAGCGCCGCTGTGCCGCCTGCGCCTTGACCGAGCCAGCGCTGCGGCTCAAACGCAGCGGCGTTGGGAACATGGCTGTCGCTGACGCTGTCGCGGCGCATCAGGTTGATGACGACGGTTCGGGCGCGGATCTGCACGTCGCCGACTTGCGTATCGCGCAGCGTCTGCAGCACCAGGATGGGCGCGACCGGTTTCAGGCGCATCGTCTCGTGCGCACACGCCTCCACGTAGTCGAGCTGCGCCATGTGTTCCAAGGTCGGCTCGCGCGAGTCCCCCAGCACGCGACGCACTTCGTCAGTCGCCAGCGCCAGCGTTTGCGGGTGCTGCCAGAGCAGCTCGATCATCCAGGCCAGCGTATTCGCCGTCGTGTCTTCGCCGGCGAGCAACATGGTGAGCACGTTTCCCGCGACTTGCGCGTCGTCGATGCCGCTGCCCTCCTGGTCGGCGGCGGCAATCATCGCTTCCAGGAGGTTGATCGGGTGCTCGCGCAAGCCCGGATTGGCGTGCACGCGCGTGCGCGCCTGGGCAATGAACCCGGCCACCGCCGCTTTGACTTCGGCAATGCTGCGCTCGAGCTGCCGGTCTGCCGCCGAGCGCCAGTAGCGCCAGGTCGCGATCGGCGCAAACAGGCGCTTGAAGAGTGCCGGGAAAATCTTGTCCAGATGCTGCTGGATCACGTCGGCGTCGGATTCGAGGGTGTTGACTTCGGCGCCGAATGCGAGGCCTGCAATGGCGTCGACCGTGAAGCGCATCAGGTCGGCCTGCAAGTCGATCGATTTGCCTTGTTGCGCCGCGACGCGCCAGCGCGCCCCCAGGCGCTGCGCCACCTTGACCAAGAAAGGAAAGTAGCGCTTCACGTGGGCCGGGTCGAACCCCGCCATCACCATGCGGCGCTGGCGCTTCCAGACGTCGCCGTTGGCGCCGAACACGCCCGGGGTCAAGCCCATCTCGACCCAAATTTCTTCGAGGCGCGAGGTGCGGCTGTACCCCTCGGGCCGATCGCGCAGAATGGCCGCGACGAATTCGTGATCGCCCACGACGAGCACGCGCCGCTTCACAAGGTTCAGCTTGAAGAGCGGCCCGTAGTCTTTGCACCACTGCTCGAGCTGCAGGTGCATTTGCGGCGTATCGAGCTGCAGCGCGTTGCCGAACCAGGGAATGCCTCGCGGGCCGGGGAGGTCGTTGAAGCTGCGCAGCGGCGCACCCGCCGGTGCGGCGTTCGGTGCGTCGGAGTCAATCGTTTGCATGGGCGCGCATTCGGGATTTCGGGCGATGCGAGGCCGCGCGGATCAGCGCTGCGGCATGTCTTTCACGGAGTAACCCAGGCTGACGACGGCGTCTTCGGGAATCGCCGGCATCGTCGCGTTCCAGGCAAGCCACGCGTCGCGCATCGCCCACAGGCGAGCGGGGTCGTGCGCCGCCTGATTGGCGCGTTCGCGTTCGTCAGCGGCCAGGTTGAAGAGATACTCGTGCGAATCGACCTGCAGGTACTTCCATTCGCCCAGGCGCATGGCGCGCTGCTGGCGGTGCTTCATGCGCCAGAACATTGGGCGCTCGAATCGGTGGCGGGAATCGCGCAACACCGGCAACAGCGACACGCCGTCCAGCGCAAACGCCGGGTCGGGTTTTGCGCCCGCGGCGGCGAGCACGGTCGCCGACCAGTCCATCGTCAGGCAATGCTGCTCACTCGTGTGCCCCGGCGCGATGCGCGCGGGCCAGTGGGCGATCCACGGCACGCGAATCCCGCCTTCGGTGAGGTCCATCTTGCCGCCCACGAGGGGCCAGTTGTCGGAGAAGCGTTCGCCGCCGTTGTCGCTGGTGAAGATGACGAGGGTGTTCTCGGCGATCCCGCGGCTGCGCAATGCGTCCATGATCCAGCCTATGCCTTCGTCCATGTGCTGGATCATGCGACGGTAGCTGTGGATGTTGCCCCCACTCAGGTGGAACAGCTTTTCGGTGAGTAACGGGGCGAGCGCCGCGTCGTCGCGCGTCTCCCAGGGCCAGTGCGGGGCCGTGTAGTGAAGGCTCAGAAAAAACGGCGCCTTGTCCGCGGCGCTGCGTTCGATGAAGTTCACGGCGCGGCGCGACAGCAAATCGGTGAGGTAGCCCGCGTCGTGGCGCTCGACTTCGCCGTCCCACAAATCGTGCGCGCCGGTTGAGCCGCAATGGCTGAAGTAGTCGACACCACCCGACATCGGCCCGTAGAACTCGTCGTAGCCGGAGCGCAGGGGCCCGAAGTTCGGCTGAAAACCGAGGTGCCACTTGCCGACCAATGCGGTGTGATAGCCACTCGCCTTCAGCAGCGAAGGCAGCGTCGGGTGTTCGGGTGGCAGCCCGAGCACGGTGCTGTCGCGCGTGCGAATGCTGATCGGCTCTTCGGCGGCGCCGCGCAGGCGGTACTGGTAGCGCCCCGTCATCAAGGCGAAGCGCGTCGGCGAACACACCGGCGAGTTGGCGTAGCCTTGGGTGAAGCGCAGGCCGTTGTCGGCCAGGCCGTCGAGCACGGGCGAGACCGGCGCGCGCCCGCCGTAGCAGCCGAGGTCAGCGTAGCCGAGGTCGTCGGCGACGATGAAAATGACGTTGGGCCGGGGCGCAGGCATCGGTGCAGGTTCCACCATAATGAACTGCAATGTACCTGCCAAGCCACTTCGAGGAAACCCGAGTCGACGTGCTGCACGCCTTGATTCGCGCGCAGCCTTTGGGCCTCTTGATCACCTTGGCGGAGGCTGGATTGCAGGCGAATCCGATTCCTTTTCTCATCGACAGCGAGCCATCGCCGTTGGGCACGTTGCGCGGCCACGTCGCGCGCGCGAATCCGCTGTGGCGCGAGACGCGCGCGGACGTCGATGCCCTGATCGTGTTCCAGGGGCCGCAAGCCTACATCTCGCCGTCGATGTACGTCACCAAGGCTGCCACCGGCAAGGTGGTGCCGACGTGGAATTACGTGACGGTGCAGGCGCGCGGGCGCCTGCGCGCCATCGACGATGCGAAGTGGGTGCGCGGCGTCGTCGAGCGCCTCACCCAGACCCACGAAGCCAAGCGTGCCGTCCCGTGGGCGGTGAGCGACGCGCCTGACGACTACATCGAGACGATGCTGCGCGCCATCGTCGGCATCGAAGTCGAGCTGAGCGTCTTGCAGGGCAAGTGGAAAGTGACGCAGAACCGCAATGCGGCGGACCGGCAAGGCGTCGTCTACGGCCTTGAGCAGCAGGGCCAATTAAGCCGCGACGCGCAAGCGCTGGCGATGGCCGAGCTCGTCGCGCGGGGCGGCGCCGTTTAAGCGAGCCCCCCCGGTGCGACGCACCGTGCGCCCGCAATCCGTCAGAACGGAATATCGTCGTCCATGTTGTCGAAGCCG
>JBEBHW010000075.1:0-10255 GCA_040081145.1 Burkholderiaceae bacterium | reverse complement strand
CACCCCGTACCGCGACTGCGTGAAGAACCTGCGCCCCGCCGGTTACGCGGGCAAGCTGGGTTACGCGTCGGCAGGCGCCGGCGCTGACTTCATCGTCGTGAACATGGTCGCGGAAGCTGCGAGCGGATCGAAGACGCCCAAGGAAGCTGCAGAGCGTGCGCAGAAGCGCGCCGAGCGTTACTACAAGGTCTGATATTGCATCACCTTCGGTGTCGCAATATCTCGCTGCGTTCGACGGACAAGCCGCCTAGGCGGCTTGTCGGTCAACTTGGAGGGGCATCGCGCACGCGATGCCTTCGGCCTACCTGAACCACCGCCCATGCTCGAGAAACTCCAGAACAGTCGCAACGCGCTCGGGCTGATTTTCATGCTGCCCGCGGCGGTGTTGCTGCTGCTGTTCCTCACCTACCCGCTCGGCTTGGGCGTGTGGCTCGGCTTCACCGACGCCAAAGTTGGCCGGCCGGGGGAGTGGATAGGCATCGAGAACTACGTGTACCTGGCGGGCGACCAGGTCACGCAACTCGCCCTGTTCAACACGCTGTTCTATACGACGATCGCCAGCGTCCTGAAGTTTTTTCTGGGCCTGTGGCTCGCGCTGCTGCTGAACAAGAACCTGCGCTTCAAGTCCTTCTTCCGCGCCGTCATCCTGCTGCCCTACATCGTGCCCACGGCCTTGTCGGCAATCGCCTTCTGGTGGATTTTCGACGCGCAGTTTTCCATCATCAGCTGGGTGCTCATGAAAATGGGCGTGATCGACCAGTACATCGACTTTCTTGGCAGCCCGTGGAACGCGCGCTTCTCGGTGATCGCTGCCAACGTATGGCGTGGCGTGCCCTTCGTCGCGATCACTCTGCTCGCCGGCCTGCAAACTATTTCACCGTCGTTCCACGAAGCGTCGGCGATTGACGGCGCGACACCATGGCAACAGTTCCGCCACGTCACGCTGCCGCTCCTCACACCCATCATTGCCGTCGTGATGACGTTCTCGGTGTTGTTCACCTTCACCGACTTCCAGTTGATCTACGTCATCACGCGCGGCGGCCCGCTGAATGCGACGCACCTGATGGCCACACTGTCGTTCCAGCGCGCGATTTCGGGAGGCGCGCTCGGTGAGGGCGCGGCGATCTCGATCGCGATGGTGCCGTTCTTGCTGGCCGCCATCATGTTCAGCTATTTCGGCTTGCAGCGGCGCACCTGGCAACAGGGTGGAGCAGACAAATGAGCGCGCCCGCAAGCACCGCAGTGAACAACTCCGACATGGGCGGCATGGGGTTCCTCGACTCCACACCGCGCAAGTTATTCGCCGTCTACCTGCCTTTGTGCGGCTTTCTGTTCGTGCTGCTGTTCCCGTTCTACTGGATGGCGATCACGACGTTCAAGCCGAACAACGAATTGCTCTCGCGGGACGGCAATCCGTTCTGGGTGATTTCGCCCACGCTGGCGCATATCGAGAAGCTGCTGTTCCAGACCGCGTATCCGCAGTGGATGTGGAACACGGTGCTCGTCTCCGTCGTCTCCACGTTCTTCTCGCTCGCCGCGTCGGTGCTCGCCGCCTACGCGATCGAACGCTTGCGCTTTTCCGGCGCGAAACACGTGGGGCTGGCGATCTTTCTCGCCTACCTCGTTCCGCCGTCGATCCTGTTCATTCCGCTGGCTTCCGTCGTCTTCCAGCTGGGCCTGTTCGACACGCGTCTGGCGCTGATCCTGACCTACCCGACCTTCCTGATTCCGTTTTGCACCTGGTTGCTGATGGGCTACTTCAGGTCGATTCCGTTCGAGCTTGAAGAATGCGCGCTGATCGACGGCGCGACGCGCTGGCAAATCCTCATCAAGATTGTGCTGCCGCTCGCCGTGCCCGGGCTGATCTCGGCGGGAATTTTTGCCTTCACGCTGTCGTGGAACGAGTTCATCTACGCGCTGACTTTCGTCTCCTCGAGCGAGATCAAGACGCTGCCTGTGGGGGTCGTCACCGAACTGGTGGAGGGTGATGTCTACCACTGGGGTTCGCTGATGGCGGGGGCGCTGTTCGGTTCGCTGCCGGTGGCGTTCATCTACTCCTTCTTCGTCGAATACTACGTGTCGGGAATGACCGGTTCGGTCAAGGAATAGGGGCTCAGGCATGCGCGTCGGCATCATCGGTCTGGGCGCGATGGGGCAGCCCATGGCGGCCAACATCATCAAGGCGGGCCACACGGTGCGTGGCTTCGACCTGCAAGCGCAGGCGCTGGCGAACCTGGCAGCGGCGGGCGGCGAAGTCGCCGAGTCGCTTGCCGACGTCGCGCAAGGTGTCGACCTGCTATGGCTGATGGTCGTGAACGGCGACCAGGCCGAGCGTGTGCTGTTCGGCGACACCTATGGCCACGGCGGCGCCGAGGCCGCGTTGCCGCGCGGTGCGCTCGTCGTCGCCGCGTGCACCCAGCCGCCCGAGCAGGCAGCGCGCCTGGCGGCACGCTTGGCGGACTGCGGCCTGGCGATGCTCGACGCGCCGGTCTCAGGCGGCGTGGTCGGCGCACGCGACGGTGCGCTGACGATCATGTGCTCCGGGCCCAAGGCCGATCTGGAGCGCGCGCTTCCCGTGCTGCAGGCCACCGCCAAGCGCATCTTCCACGTGGGCGAAAAGGCCGGCCTGGGCTCGACCGCGAAGATGATCAATCAACTCCTGTGCGGCGTGCACATCGCCGCCGCCGCCGAGGCGATGAACGTTGCGGAAACTGCTGGCCTGTCGCTGCAGACCATGCACGACATCATTTCTGTCTCGGCAGGCAACTCGTGGATGTGGGGCGACCGCGGGCCGAAGATGATGCAGGATGCACCGCCGGTGACGAGCGCGGTGGACATCTTCGTCAAGGACCTGGGAATCGTTCTCGACCAGGGGCGCTTGAATCGGCAGGCGACGCCGCTGGCCGCAGCGGCGCACCAGATGTTCCTCGCCGCGTCCGGCCAGGGCCACGGCAAGATGGATGACAGCCAGGTGATCCGCGCTTACCGAACGTTGAATGGGACGAAGAAAAAAGCATGAGTGCAGCCGCCAAACCCACGATCGGTTTCATCGGTGTCGGCCTGATGGGCCATGGCATGGCGAAGAACATCGTCAGCAAGGGCTATCCGCTCGTCGTGCTTGGCCACAAAAATCGCGAACCCGTCGAACACCTGGTGTCGCTCGGCGCGCGTGAAGTCAAGACTGGGCGCGAACTCGGATTGACTTGCGACATCGTGCACTTGTGCGTGACGGGGTCGCCGCAAGTCGAAGGATTGCTGCACGGCGCCGACGGCGTGATCGCCAGTGGCAAGGCCGGGCTGATCGTCATCGACTGTTCGACGTCCAACCCGGTCTCGACAATCGCGCTCGGCGAAGAATTGGCGGCCAAGGGAATGACGCTCGTGGACGCGCCGTTGTCGCGCACGCCCAAGGAAGCCGAAGAAGGCCTGCTTGACACGATGGTCGGCGCCGACCCCGCCACCTTCGCGCGAATCGAACCGGTGCTGCGCTGCTGGGCCGGCAACGTGGTGCACCTCGGTCCGCTGGGGCTGGGTCACAAGATGAAGCTCATCAACAACTTCGTCGCGATGGGCTACGCAGCGCTGTTTTCCGAGGCGCTGGCGATTGCGCGCAAGGCGGGCTTGTCGGTGGAGCAGGTTCACTCGGTGCTCGGCTCGGGGCGAATGCGCAGTGGCTTTTACGACACTTTCATGAAGTGGTCGCTCGAGGGCGACGGAGCCGCGCACAAGTTCAGCATTTCGAACGCGCACAAGGACATGCGCTATCTGGCGAGCATGGCCAACGAAGTCGGCGCAGTGAACCCCCTGCAGGCCCAAGTCAAGAATACGTTTGCCGCGATGGAGGCGGCAGGGCAGGGCGACAGGTTTGTACCGATGCTCGCGGATTTCGTTGCCGTGGCCAACGGTTTGCCGGTGGCGGCGCAGGCGAAGCGCTGAAGCGAGAGAGAGGCGCGGATGAAGATCGATTTTGTCTCCGACGTCGCCTGCCCTTGGTGCGCGGTGGGACTGAATGCACTCGAAATCGCGCTCGCCAGACTCGGCGATTCGGTTCCGGTGGAGCTGCATTTCCAGCCCTTCGAGCTGAACCCAGCGATGCCCGCCGCAGGCGAAGACACGATCGAACACCTGTCGAAGAAATACGGCAAGTCACCCGCCGAGCTTGCGCAGGGGCGCGAAGGCTTGCGCCAGCGCGGCGCCGAAGTCGGCTTCACGTTCGGCGAGCGGCCGCGCATCTGGAACACGTTCAACGCGCACCGGCTGCTCTACTGGGCGGGCCTGGAGGGCAAACAGCGCGAACTCAAACACGCGCTGCTGGCGGCGTATCACACACGCGCCGAAAACCCAGGCGACACCGACGTGCTGGTGCGGATCGCCGCCGAAGTGGGGTTGGACGCAGTGCGGGCTCGCGCGATGTTGGAGTCCGACGAATATTCAACCGAAGTTCGCGAGCTCGAACGCCATTGGCAGGGTTTGGGCATCAGCGCCGTGCCCTCGGTGATCGTGAACGAGCGCCACCTCATTCAGGGCGGCCAGCCGCCCGAAGTCTTCGAGCAGGCGCTGCGCCGGCTTGCTGCCCAAGCGGGCACCCCGCCGAGCCCAGCGGACGCTATAGCGCAGTGAGCAGAGCGGCCTGCCGGGCCGCACGCGCTGAGGCGTGGGTGGCGCGGGCGGGCGTTGCAGCAGCGTTGCGCCGCCGCCGTGTCAAATTGCCTTTCGGCCTTTGTCGCGCAAGACTTGCTCGAGCAGCGGAATCATGCTCGCCGGCCCCTCGAGGGCGGGGTTCACGTCGACGGCGCGGCGAAAGAAGTCCAACGCTTCTTGGGCATTGCCGAGCTGCAAATGGATCTGGCCGGCGCCCGACAAGGCGCCAAAGTGATTGCGGTTGCGTTTCAGTACCTCGTCACAGTCCTGCAAGGACTCAGTGTGGCGCCCGAGCAGGAAGTAAATCGTCGCGCGCTTGTTCCAGCCTTCGGCAAACGCGGGCTTGCGGCGCACGATCTCGTTGAACGTGAGCAGCGCGTCGTTCAGTTGCGCGCTTTCCATTTGCTCGATGCCGCGCGCAAACAGCGTGTCGATGGCCGCGTCGCCGGAGCGGCTCCAGATCCGCCAGACCGCCGCCGCGGTGACGGCGCGCATCGGCGCGTCAGCGTCGTCCAAGGTCCCGATCAGGCGGTCTGCGTCGTCCATCGTGCCGATCTCGGCCAGGCGCTGCACGCCGGCCAGGCGCTGCTGCACTTCGCTGTGGCTGAGCGCGGCGAGCGCCTGGGCGCGATCCATGGCGGCGCCACTGGCCGCGCCGGCCAGCGCCAATACAGCGATCGCGATGAGCCTGTGCAGACGCATGATCAAGAGCCTCGGAGTTACGCTCAGGCGCTCAGCCCAGCGCCTGCTCGAAATCGGCGATCAAATCCTGCACGTCTTCCAGGCCCACCGACACCCGAATCAGGCCCTCGGCAATGCCCATCTGCGCGCGCGCCGCTGCGCCCATCTCCCAATAAATGGTCTGCGCTGCGGGCAGCACCAGAGTGCGCGTGTCGCCCATGCCGGTGGCCTTGATCGCGAGGCGCATCCGGTTCAACACGGCGAGCATCGCGTCCGCGTCGCGCAGCTCGAAGGCCATCAGCCACGAACCGGCGCTGAAGAGTTGGCGCGCGCGCGCATGTTGCGGGTGCGACTCGAGCATCGGGTAATGCGTGGCCGCGACCTTCGGGTGCGCCTCCAGAAAATGCGCGAGCGTCAACGCCGTCGCGCTGCTCTGCGCCACGCGCAAGGTCATCGTCTCGGCGCCCAGGCCGATCTGGTGCGCTTGCTCCGACGACAGCGAGCCGCCCATGTCGCGCAGGCCCTTCTTGCGAATCTGCTGCAGGCCCCAGCCGGCGGGGTCGCCCTGGCGGTAATTGGCGAAGATGTTCGGGTATTGGCTCCAGTCGTAGAGGCCCGTGTCGGTGACGGCGCCGCCGAGTGCCGCGCCGTGGCCGGCGATGGTCTTGGTAAGCGAGTTCACGACCAGCCCGGCGCCGACGCTGCGCGGCAAGAACAACGCGGGCGACGTGACGGTGTTGTCCACCACATAGAGCAGGCCGCGCGCGCGACACAGCGCGCCGATGCCTTGGAGATCGGGAATCTGCGTCCCCGGGTTGGCGATGGTTTCGACGAAGACCATGCGCGTGTTCGGCCGCAGCGCGGCTTCCACCGCTGCCGGCGAGTTCGCGTCGACCTTGCTCACCGCGATGCCCAGATCGCCCAGCGTGCCGAACAGGCTGTTCGTATTGCCGAACACATGCTGGCTCGAGACGACGTGATCGCCGGCACGAAGCAGCGTCAGGAACACCGCGCTTAAGCCCGCCATGCCGGTGGCGAAGCAGACGCTGCCGCGGCCCTGCTCGAGGTCCGTGATCAAGGCTTCGAGCGCCGCAGTCGTCGGCGTGCCCTGACGCGCGTAGTTGAAGTGGTTTTTCAGCGTTCCTTGAAAGACGCCGATCAAGTCTTCGGCGCGCTCGAAGCCGTATTGCACCGAGCTGTGTACGGGTTTGTGAATCCCGCCGTGCTCGACGCCGAACTGGCGGTTGGCGTGCACGATGCGGGTGGTGAGACGGGGGTCGGCCATGGTGGCGTCCTGCAGGGAGAAGCGAATCGCACGTCAGGATACCAGCCGGCCTGACCAGCACCGCACTGGCGAACCGCTGAACCCTGGTGCTGCGGCGCTTCGCCTTCGCGGCAGATTCGAGCGCCCGCAGCGGTCAGCTCTCCGGCCCGTGACGCTGCCAAGTCCGGCGGCGGCGCTGAAGGCTTATTCCACCCGGCGCCGTGTCGACGTCGGCCGGAAGTCATGGGTGAGGTGGTACACCATGTCCGGAATCATCTCGTGGCGCGGATTCGATTGCGCGACCCGTCCGCTCACAACAAGGTCGGCCGAAACGCGCACGCTTCCCAGTTGTCGCTCGGCCCAGGCGGAGCTGCTCCAGACGCTGGCGCCTGTGCTCGTTTCCATGAGCTTGCTGGAAATTTCGCCTTTGATCTCCGCTTTGACCATGCCTTGGAGTCTCAAGGGGTCGACGATCGCGATGTCGACTTTCGGTTCGGAGTAGGCGATGTCGCCGAGGAACAGCGCGGTCACGCCGTACTTCGCGCCGATCTTCTTGATCGCCTCGGAGTCCAGCTGCTTCGCGCCGACCGCCGCGAGGACGTGCTCCCGGGTGCCGAGCTCGATGAAGCGCGTGCCGGGCTGCGCTCCCTGCACGCTCTCCTGGAACTGGCGCGTCACGTTTTGGCTCGCCGCAGCGTCGGCGGCAGAGGCGACGAAATCGATGATTCCGGCCCCTCTCACGAAGTGTGATGCTTGCGCGCGCACAATTCCCGGTCTTGCACGAGGGCCACGACATGACGTTGCGCACGATTCAAATCGACGAGCAAATCTATGGGTACCTGATCGGCGCGTCGCTGCGCGAGCATGCGGCGCAGGCCGAGCTGCGTGAGGCGACGCGCACGCACCCGCACGCGGGGATGCAGATCTCACCGGACCAGGGCCAGCTCATGGCGCTGCTCGTGAAGCTGCTCGGCGCGCGGCGCACGCTCGAGGTCGGCACGTTCACCGGTTACAGCGCGCTCACCGTGGCGCTCGCGCTGCCGGCGGACGGCCGCGTGCTCGCGTGCGACATCAGCGATGAATTCACGCGCATCGGCCGTCCGTTCTGGAAACTCGCGGGCGTCGACCACAAGATCGAACTCGTGCTCGCGCCGGCCGTCGAAACGCTCGACGCGCGCCTTGCGGCGGGCGAGGCCGGCAGCTATGACTTCGCCTTCATCGACGCCGACAAGGCGAGCTACGACGCCTACTTCGAGCGCTGCCTCAAACTCGTGCGCAGCGGCGGCTTGATCGCGCTGGACAACACGCTGTGGAGCGGCGCCGTGGCGCGCCCGGCGCAAGACGCCGATACCCTGGCGTTGCAATCGCTGAACGTGAAGTTGCACCGTGACGAGCGCGTTGACCTCGCGCTACTCACGGTGGGCGACGGCTTGACTCTCGCGCGCAAGCGTTGAGCATTGAGCGCGGCACGCCGAGCGCGGCACGCTGAGTGTCGAGTTCCGGGCGCCGCGCGCAGACCGGCAGCGCGTCAGGTTGCGCTGCGCCCCTTCGCGTCGCGAAGGAAAAAACCATTGAGCTCGCCGCCAGGCGCGGCGTCGGCAAATCCATCGAACTTGCCTTGTTCGGCGAGCACTTTCGCTGCGCGCATGAATCCGCCCCACGCCGTGCGCGCGAGCGCGCCGCCGACGCTGATGCGGCGCACGCCCAGCGCGGCGATGCTTTGCAGCGTCAAGTTGCTCGCCGCGCCGACGAGCAGGTTCACCGGTTTGGGCGCCACCGCCTTGACCACCGCGGTGATTTGCTCCGGCGTGCGCAGCCCCGGCGCGTAGAGCACGTCGGCGCCTGCCTGCGCGTAGGCCTGAAGGCGTGCAATCGTCTCGGAGAGGTCCGGCTTGCCGACCAGGAAGCACTCGGCGCGCCCGACGAGCAGCGTGTCGCCACCCGTTTTGTCAATGGCTTGACGCGCGGCGCGCATTCGCGCGACCGCTGCGGCGATGTCGAACAGAGGCCGGGCGGCATCGCCCGTCGAGTCTTCGATCGATAAGCCCGCGACACCGGTTTCGACAGCCAGACGCACGCTCTCTGCCACGCCCGCCGCGTCGGCGGCAAATCCGCTCTCGAAGTCGGCATTCAGCGGAATATCGGTGGCGGCGACGATGTCTCGCAAGTGCGTCAATGCCATGTCGCGCGAAATCGTGTTGTCAGCGCGACCCATCGACCAGGCGAATCCCGAACTCGTGGTGGCGAGCGCCTTGAATCCGAGGCCTTGCAGGTAGCGCGCGCTACCGACGTCCCAGGGATTTGGAATGACGAAACAACCGGCCTCGTGCAGCTTGTGAAAACTGCGGCGTTTGTCGGCGATGCTGGGGCGGGGCTCAATCATGGCGGCGACTCCTTGTGCGTTGCAGGCTCCGATTCTCCCGCCGCTTCACTGGCGGGCCGACCAGCGCGAAATGATCGCATGCAGCGCGGCCAACCCGTCGGTCAACGCCGCAGGCCCGGGCTGCAGGATCAGCGGCGACTTGATTTCGTGCAACTCGCCGTCGCGCACCGCGGGGACCGCGGCCCAGCCCTCGCGCGCGCTCACGTGCTCGGGCCGGAACTTCTTGCCGCACCACGAGCCGATGATGATGTCGGGCGCAGCGCGCACCACCTCCATCGGGTCGGCAATGATGCGGTCCTTGCCCAAGCCCGCGGCGGCGCGTTGCGGAAAGATGTCGTCGCCGCCGGCAACGCCGATCAACTCGCTGACCCAGCGGATCGCGCTGATCGGCGGCGTGTCCCACTCTTCGAAGTAGACGCGCGGCCGGCGCGGCAATTTCGCCGCAGCCTGACGGGTTCGTTCGAGGCCGGATCGCAGCTGCTGCGCGTAGTCGCGCGCGGCGTCGGCGGCGCCGACGATCGCGCCCAGGCGCTGCACATAACCGAGAATTTGCTCGACCGACCGGTGGTTCGAAATCCACACCTCGACGCCGCGGCGGATCAGCGCAGCGGCAATGTCGGCCTGCATGTCGGAAAAGCCGATCGCCAGATCGGGCTTCAAGTCGACGATGCGATCGATCTTGGCGCTGGTGAACGCCGAGATGCGCGGCTTTTCGGCGCGCGCTCGGGGCGGGCGCACCGTGAAGCCGGAGATGCCGATCATGCGGCTCTCCTGCCCCAGTGCATAGAGGACTTCGGTAGGCTCTTCAGTGAGGCAAACGATGCGCTCGGGCAATGGACTCATTGCCCGAGCTTACCGTGGCGCCCAGGCTCCTGGGCGCGGGCCTGACCCAAAGACCGGCAGGCTCCTAGGACGGCAAGAAGTCCACCGGCCAGGTCACGACCATTTGCTCGACGTCTTTCGCACCGAAGTCAAACTGGCGAATTCGCGCGAGGAGTTTGCGCTCGAGCTCGGCGGCCTTGAGCTCGGTCGAGATGATCTTCAGGTCGATCACTTCGCCCGACGGCGCGATCTTCAGCTCGAGAACGACTTTGCCTTGCAGCGCAGGCTCGTCGCGCAGCGCGCGGTTGTAGATCGCGTAGATCGCGCCCTTGTTCCGTTCGAACACGAGCTTGATTTCTTCGATCGAGCGCGACGCCTTGCCGGTGCCGCTGCGTTTCAGCGTCCCCCCGGCTGCGCCGCCGCCACCGCCACCGCCGCCCGAGCCGAAGCCATCGCCCTTGCCG
>JBEBHW010000074.1:0-10259 GCA_040081145.1 Burkholderiaceae bacterium | reverse complement strand
GTCGTCGACCAGGACGCCGAGGTAAGCCTGGTCGCGCTTGGGCAGCCACGCGTCTCGCCCGCGCACCTGCTGGGCCGCGTTGATTCCCGCGAACAGTCCTTGCGCCGCGGCTTCTTCGTAGCCCGTCGTGCCGTTGATCTGGCCGGCAAAAAAGAGGCCCCGGATCGCGCGGGTCTCGAAGCTTGCACTCAACGCCCGCGGGTCGAAGTAGTCGTATTCGATTGCATAGCCCGGGCGCAGCAGGTGCGCGTTTTCCAGCCCGACGATCGAGCGCACCGCAGCGACCTGAATGTCGAAGGGCAGCGAGGTCGAGATGCCGTTCGGGTAGACCTCGTGCGTCGCCAGGCCTTCTGGCTCGAGAAAGATCTGGTGCGACTCCTTGTCGGCGAATCGATTCACCTTGTCCTCGATGCTCGGGCAGTAGCGCGGCCCGACGCCTTCGATCGCACCCTGGAACATGGGGCTGCGGTCAAACCCGCTGCGAATGATGGCGTGCGTCTGCGGGTTCGTGTGCGTGATCCAGCAGGAGACCTGGCGCGGGTGCATCGCCGCGTCCCCCATGAAGCTGAAGCAGGGAACGCGCATCGCCACGGGCGCACCGCCCGCAGCCGGCACGCCTTCGCCGGGCTGCTCTTGAAGCCGGGTGAAATCGATGGATCGACCGTCAAGGCGCGGCGGCGTCCCGGTTTTCAGGCGCCCTTGCGGAAGCTTCAATTCCTTGAGCCGCGCCGACAAGGCAATGGCCGGTGGGTCGCCCGCGCGTCCCGCCGAGTGGTTTTGCAGGCCGACGTGAATTCGCCCGTCCAGGAACGTACCCGCCGTCAACACCACCGCGCGGCTGCGAAAACGCACACCGCCCTGGGTCGCCGCGCCGGCAATGCGGTCGCCTTCGAGCAGCAAGTCGTCGCAAGCGCCTTGGAACAACCAGAGGTTCGCCTGGTTTTCCAGGCGCGTGCGGATCGCTGCGCGATACAGCACGCGGTCAGCCTGGGCGCGCGTGGCGCGCACGGCAGGGCCCTTGGAGCCGTTCAGGATTCGGAACTGGATCCCCGCTTCGTCTGTCGCCAATGCCATCGCGCCGCCCAAGGCATCGATTTCCTTGACCAAATGGCCCTTGCCGATGCCGCCGATCGACGGGTTGCAGCTCATCTGCCCCAGCGTCTCGATGTTGTGTGTCAACAGCAGGGTCTTCACGCCCATGCGCGCGCTCGCCAACGCGGCTTCGGTGCCGGCGTGGCCACCGCCCACGACGATGACGTCAAACTCCTCGGGAAACCACATCGCGCGCCTCGGAAACGAAGGCGGATTGTAGAGAAGCCGCCGCGGCCGAGCCCGTGTACCCGCGGTACTCACCCTATTGGCGATGGGCGCGCGATGGCCTATGGTGCACGGCATCGCCACCGCATGGAGAAACGCATGACGACAACGAGCCTGGTTTCGCCCGCTGAGCTGGCGCTGCAGCGCATGTACGGATGGGAGAAGACAGCGCCGGACAGAGTCGTGCTCACGCAGCCGATGGGGGCCGGTGCCTTGCGAACTTTCACCTGGGCTCAATTGCTTGGCGAAGCCCGGTGCGTCGCGGCGTACTTGAAGGGCCTGGGCCACCCGCCAGGCAGCCGCATTGCGTTGATCTCGAAAAACTGCGCGCATTGGCTGATGGCCGACTTCGCGATCTGGATGGCCGGCTACGTGTCGGTCCCGCTCTACCCCACACTCGCCGCCTCGACAATTCGTCAAATCCTCGAGCACAGCGAGGCGAAACTCCTGTTTGTCGGCAAGCTTGACGGCTGGGAGGGCATGAAGCCGGGTGTCCCCGCGGGACTGCCCTGCATCGGCACACCGCTCTCGCCGCCGAACGACTTTACGCAATGGGATGCGATCGTGAAGGCCACGCCGCCGCTGGCGGGCAAGCCGACGCGCAGCGCCGAAGAATTGGCAACGATCATGTACACCTCCGGGACGACGGGCGCGCCCAAAGGCGTGATGCACAGTTTCGGAACCTACGCCTGGTCGATCGGCTCAGCCCTCAAGCGCGTCCAGCTGACGGCCGAAGCCCGCATGCTGAGTTACCTGCCGCTCGCCCACGTCGCCGAGCGCACCTTGATTGAACACGGCTTGCTTGCCGTGGGGATGCATGTCTATTTCGCGGAAAGTTTGGAGACCTTCACGGCCGATCTGCAACGCGCCCGCCCCACGGCCTTCTTTTCAGTCCCCCGCCTGTGGGTCAAGTTCCAGCAAGGCGTGCATGCCAAGATGCCGCCGGCCAAACTGGCGCGGCTCCTGAAACTGCCGATCATTCGGGGCATCGTTCGCAAGAAAATCCTTGGCGCGCTGGGCCTGGACCAATGCAGCTTTGCCGCAGGCGGCGCGGCGCCCATGCCGCCCGAGCTGCTCGCGTGGTACGCCAAGCTCGGCTTGCCGATCGTCGAGGTCTACGGCATGACGGAAAACTGCGGCATCTCCCACGCCACTCTGCCTGGCGTGCCGCGCCCGGGCACCGTGGGCCTTCCCTACGAAGGAGTGCTGTGCCGTCTCGATCCCGCCAACGGCGAAATCCAGATGCGCAGCCCCGGCCTCATGCTCGGCTACTACAAGGAGCCCGAATTGTCGCGCCAGGCGCTCACCGACGACGGCTGGCTGCACACCGGGGACAAGGGGGCGCTCGACGCCGAGGGCAACCTGCGCATCACCGGGCGCGTCAAGGACTTGTTCAAGACGAGCAAGGGCAAGTACGTGGCGCCCGCGCCGATCGAAGACAAACTCGTGATGAACGGCCTGATCGAGGCCTGCGTCGTGACTGGTGCCAACTTGGGGCAGCCGCTGGGGATCGTGATGCTCAACGCCGATGCGGCGGCGCGCGCCGCCAGTGGGGCCGAGCGCCCCGCCATGGAGGCGGATTTGGGTCAGCATTTGGCCGCCGTGAACGCCCAACTTGACCCGCATGAACAACTCGACTGCCTGGTCGTCATACGCACCGCCTGGACCGTTGACAACGGCTTCATCACGCCGACCTTCAAGGTCAAGCGCAATCAAATCGAAGAGGCCTACGCGCCGCTGTTCGAACGCTGGACAGGAGCGCGGCGCAGCATCGTCTGGCACGAGGCTTGAGCGCGATTCGCGGTGCGCCTAAGAGGGAGCACTGCTGTTTCGCCTACCGACGCAGTGCAGTGCCGCTGAGCATCGAGTCCACGCTCGCCGAGGTCGTCTTGCTCGGGGCGCGCGCCCTGCGCGACTGGGCGAGTTCGCCCATCGCCAATTCGGTCTGAGCGACGATCTCGCGCGCCGTCGCGCCGTCGTAGGTGAACAGGCCACGCTGCGCGGACGTGCTGATTCGGGTGGTCGACTCGTTGAGCGCCTCGACATCGATTTCGATGCTGCGATCCGAGACGCTCGCGCGCAGGGTCTCGATCGACGCGTTTCTTTCGGAAGACTCCAGCTTCATTCCCATTTTGCCCAAGGCCACCAGGGCGGCCTGTCGGACCTGCTGTTCGTTCGCCGTGAAGGTTCGCGAACTGATGCTGTTCGCGGTGTGCGACAAGCCTGACGACGCCCCGATGCCGGCCGCGGTGATCGCCAGCGCCTGGCAGCCGCCAAGCAACAGCACCGCGCCACCCGCCAACGCAAGCCTGCGGACTGAATCAGACGTGATCACTTGGGTGATCAGGCGCATGCAGAACCTCTCAATCGCAACCTGACGTCCAATTTAGCGCTGTCGCTGCGGGGCGTCAGTGGCGCATCGCACACGCCACGCAACGGTCAAGATCGGTTACGCAGCGGCGCGTCCACCGAATCACTTGCGCATCAATTAGGCACTCGCGAGCCGCCGAACTTGTCGCGAAAAGTGACGGCTGTCGCGCCTGCCTGGCAAGACTGAACGGAAAACGCTGGGCACGCAGCATCGACCTGGCCGAGGAGCATCAATGCAGGCTCAGGCTGGCCAACTCCGGTGCCGGGCGAAGCTGACCGACGGTGATGCCGTTCCAATTGCGCAGCGTCGGATGGCTCAGCGCATGCAGTGCCTGCGCGTCAAGATCGCTCAGGCGCAAACAAGATTCGATCACGCTGGCCAGCGCAACCTCCGCCGCGCGTGCGTTGCCGTCGTCGATCTTGATCGCCACGCCCAGGCCGCGATCCGGCAGCGCCGCGCAGAACACGCCTTCGGCGCCCACCTTGCAGCAGACTCGCTCGCCCAGCTGTTGCATGACCCGGGTATCGAAGCGGCCGCTGCCCGCGACCATGAATGGCGCATTGGCGATCGCGCGGCGCAGGCGCAACGCGGCGCGCGCGTGGCCCGCGCGCAAACCCACGCCGGTGCCGACACGGGCGAACGCCAAAGCAAGCCGGCGCAGCGCGATGCCGTAGGTCGGGATCGAGCAGCCATCCGTGCCGCGGGGAGCTGACTCCGCATCGAAGCCGGTGACGGCCTGCAGCGCGTCGGCGACTTCACGCATCACGGGGTGGTCGGGGCTCACATAGCCCTTCACGAACTGCCGCAAGTCGACCCCGTGCCTGGGCAGGGTGCTGGCCATGCAGAGGAAGCCGCTGTGCTTGCCCGAGCAGTTGTTGTGCAGCGCACAGGGTTGGCGCCCCGCGGCGGCGAGCGCGCGCGTCGCCGTGTCCAGCGAAGGCCAATGGGCACCGCACTCCAGCGCCGCGGCGTCCAGGCCCGCCTTGGCGAGCATTCCCGTAGCGGTTTGTACATGGACCTCTTCGCCGTTGTGCGAAGCGCAAGCCAGGGCCAGCTCGGCGTCGGACAAACCGAGTCGCTCCGCCGCACCACTTTCCACCAGCGGCAAGGCCTGCAACAGCTTGACCGCGGACCGCGGGAAGATCGGCCGCTCGATCTCGCCAAGGCTCAGCAGAACCGCGCCATCGGCATCGAGCACGGCGATCGCGCCACGGTGGCTGGACTCCACTGTCCCGCCGCGCAAAACTTCAACAAGCACCGGATTCATGGGGACGCGGTGGGTTGGCTCAGCCCGGATCCGTTCGGCGCATTCACGACGCCGCTCACCTTCACTCCTCCACCTTGACGCCTTTCCAGAACGCGACGCGCCCCTTGATTTGCGCCGCGGCCTCGAGCGGTTCAGGGTAATGCCACACCGCCTCGGGATTCATTTCGCCCTTCACGAACAGGCTGTAGTAGTGCGCTTGGCCTTTCCAGTGGCAGGCGCTGCGGTGGTTGCTGAAACTGACGTACTCCTGCTTCAAACTGGCGTGCGGGAAGTAGTGATTGCCCTCGACGATCACCGTATCGTCGCTTTGCGCGACGACCACACCGTTCCAGACTGCTTTCATGGAAGTCGCTCCTTCGTTCACTCCGCGCAAGGCGGCGCGGGACGTCGATTTTCAACCATAGAGCGCGGCCGCGCTGGCCAGGCGCCGGGCGATCGCCGAAACCAGCGCCTTGTCACCGACGACCGTTACCGAGTCGCCGTGGCGCAGGATGTCCATCGCCAGTTCGGTCGGCTCGCCATAGGGCACCTGGAGTTCGTAACGTCCATCGGGCAGCCAGCGCGACTTCTGCTGTGCGTGCCATTCCTCGTTGGCGACCCATTGCGCAGCGTCGGCATTGAAGTGCAGCGTCGCCCAGCGAACCCGAGCGCCCGCGCCACCGTAAATGCCATAGCCCGCGTCGAGCTGGGCTTCGAGTTCGCGCAGGCCCACGAGCCGCGCTTTGGCGTCGAGCAGCCGCGCCTCGCGCACTGCATCGAGCGCAAAACGCCGCAGCGCATCGCTGGTGTGGCACCAGGCGTCCAGATACCAGGTGTTGCGATAGTGGACCAGGCGCTGCGGCGACACCTCGCGCTCGCTCGAGGACTGGTCGCTGCGCTTGAAGTAACGAAGCCAAACGCGCCGTCGCCTGACCAGGGCGCTGCCCAGGAGCTCGAAGTGCCGGCTCGGCGCACGGCGCCGCGCGGTCCCGATGACTTTGACGCGGCGCAGCAGCGCTCGCGACGCATGGGCGTCGGCACCGAGCAGGCCGTGCAGCTTGTCAGTGAGGGGTTGCAGATGACGCGCCAGGACGCCGTCGTCGTCCAGGCCGGCCAGGAGTTGCTGCATCGTCAGCAAGGCGTGGATTTCGTTTTCGCTGAACCACAACCCGGGCAACTCGTGCACCGCGTCCGCGCCCGGTGCTGCGCGGTCGAAGCGATAACCCTTGGCCAAGGCGTCGTAAACGATCGGCGCGCCGAGCCGGTCGCGCAGGTACTGCAAGTCGCGCTTGAGCGTGGCGGGTGAAACCTCCAGCTCGTCGCCCAAGGCGGCGAAGCCGACGCAGCCGCGGCTGCGCAACAGCAGCTCGATTCTGTAGAAGCGTTCGGTGCGGTCCATGGTCGCCAGGGGAAAGCGCCGAGCATAGCCGCAAGAAACTGCAAGGTCTGCCCTCGGGTAGCTCACGCCATGAGCTAGCTGTTCGGGATACTGCCTCGAACCGCCGCCACCGAGGTGGCTTGTTCGAAGGAGTTGACCCATGAATCCACTGACCGTCACATCCACCACTGCCGAAGACACGCTGGCATTCGAGTTGGGCTGGGATCACGCGCGATATGGCGTTGTCCCGACCTTGCCGCAGGCCTACGACTCGCCCGCACTGCGCTGCGGCTTGGTCGCGGGGCGCGCAAGCGCCGCGCCGCGCCGCCGCGCCCCAAGCCGCGCTGTGCAGCTGTGGCTGAAGCTGCGGCTGCAGGCCTGGTGCGAGGGCCAAAGTGTCGAACCCGTCCAGGTGACGCCGCGTTTTGTCCAGCAACTCGAGGTCAGCCACTGCCCCATCACGCGCGCGCCTTTGGGCCGGGCGGACTCCGGGTGTGGCGACGCGGCAATCATCCGGGTGCGCCACGACGCGGCCTATGCGGCAGGGAATCTCGCGATGTTGAGCGCCAAAGCGCAGCGTGCAAGTTGCGCAATCACGCGCGCGCAGGCGCAGCAGCTTGCGCGGCGTCTCGACGCGGACGGTCCCGTCGGCTCGGGCGGGCTGGGCGGCCTGACAGGGGCGCAGTGGGCCCGCGTGGCCAGCTTGGCGAGTTTTGTCGAGCCCGCGACGCATGAGCAGGCCTGCACCCAGCCGCTGCTCGTGCTGCCGCCGAACCGCCTGCGCCTGTTCAATCCCGCCCAGGCGTTGCAGGCTTTCGTCAGCCGCCAGCTGCTGGCTCCCGGCTGGAGTCTGCGCATGAGCCGGATCGAGGCCTTGCTCCCCGCGAAGGGGGCGCAGCGCAGCTTCCAGACCTTTTTTCATGCGTTGCTGCCTCGTGTCCTCGAGGCGGGGCGCAACCTGGCCGCCCATGAGCAACGCTGGGCCATCGAAGACGCGTGGCGCCAGGCCCTCGTGCAACAGCGCTGGTGGGCGTTTGCGCGCCAGCTCAGCGCGGCCCAGTGCGAGGCGCTGGTCGTGCGCGCTCACGCCAAGCGCCTGGGGCAGGGGCTGCTGCAGGCGCTGGACGACCGTGCCGCGGTGGACGGTTGGGAACTCCGGCAACCGGGCCAGGTCAGCACGGCAGCGGCCGTGTCCGCCGCGCCGCCGCGCCGCACGCCGCGTCCCGAGGGCCGATGGCTGCCCACCTGGCAACCGGCGCCGCGCCAAGCCGTATTACCCTTGCAGTAAGGCGAAGTGCAGACTCGTTTGTTGCTCAACTTGCCTGGTTGAAACCCGGTCGAGCCGAGACTAAAGTGCAGACGTGCAGAATGAATGGGCGCCGAAGAATGAGGCCTGTTCAACCACCCCTCGAGGAGGAATCGCCATGCGCAATGAGGCCCGTTCTGCCTGTCGATCGTTGGTGTTGCGCGCCGGGTGCACGCTGGCGATCGCATTGGCGGCGTGCGGCGACGGGGATTCGTCGACGCCGCGGTCGAACGTCAATCGCGTCAATCCGGCGGTGTCGGCGCTGCTGAGTTCTGTGGACGCGATCGGTGTGGGCGGCAGCGCGCTGCTGTCCAACAACCCGACCCGCGCCGACCTGGCCCTGCAAGCCAACGCGAAGGGCGCGAGTGCGCAGCTGCGCTTCTCGTGCACGGCGTGCAACATCACGGTGAGTTCCGCCACGGCAGTGGGTGCGACGAGCGTCGGCGCGAATCAGTACATCGTGATCCCGTTTCCCACGCTCGACGACGCGTCCAACGCGAGCATCGTCGTCACCGACAACGTCAGCGGGCAGACCGCGCAGTACACCCTGCACGCCCGGCCGCTGGACTACGTGCGCTACAGCTTTGGCGCCACGGCGCCGCAGGCCGGGGATTTATACGTCGCACCGTTCGATCCGCAGGGTTTTGGCGCGCCCTATGCCTACATCATCGAGGGCGACGGCAGCCTCAAGTACTACTACCGCAATCCGCGCGGTCGAGACATTCACGACTTCAAGAAGACCGTGATCCCAGGGGGGGCGATCCGCTACAGCTTCTACGATTCCGCCGCCGCCGCGATCCGCGTCATGGACGGGGCGTTCAATCTGCTCGAAAACGTCAGCGCGCTCGCCTTCCCCGACGGCAATACCTACGCCGTGAACCTGCACGATCACACGATCGTCGATGACGGGCACTACATCGTTGGTGTCTACGCGGCCAAGACGGTCAGCAACATCCCCAGCTTGCCGGGTCAATCGTTGTTCGTTCGCGGCAGTGGCTTGCAGGAAATTCAGGGCGGCGCAGCCGTCTTCAACTGGCTGTCCACCGACCACCCCGAGCTCTATGCGTGTTCCACGGAAGGCAACGGCTACGCGCAGAACAACGGCGCCGACTATGCCCACTGGGACTCTTTGCGAGTGGACGCCGACGGCCACTGGATCGCATCTTTCCGCCACCTCGACGCCGCGCTCAAGATCGACCGCAGCACGGGGGCGATCCGCTGGATCCTGGGCGGGCCGTGCGACCAGTTCGGCTTGGCCGCGACGCAGAAATTTTCGCATCAGCACGACGCGAGCCGCGCGCCCGACGGGCGCCTCAGCCTGTTCGATAACGGCAACGGCCGCGCAGCGTCGCGGGTCTTGGCTTTCAACCTCGACGAAGCCGCCAAGACGCTGATCACCAGCAACCAAGCGCTGCCGGGCTTTGCCGAATTCACGTCCGACATGCACCAGAGCTTCAACTTGGGAAGTGCGCAAATGTTCGCCAGCGGCAAGGGGCTCGTCGGCTGGGGCGAGTTCTCCGGACGGCTGAACGACGTGTCGGAGTTCGATCTGGCCAGCGGCGCCCAATCGATGCGCCTGACCTTGTTGCCCAGCGCCTACTCGAACGGCTACTTCTCCGATCGGGCGCGCAAGTTCCCCTGACGCCGCGCTGCGCTACTGGACGGCCGCGCGGCGCAAACGCCGTGCGACGAAGCACAACGACGCGCCGCCCAGCGCCAGGCTCACGACCAGCGGAATCAGCCACTGCGCGGCGCTCAGTTCCTCTCCCTTGAGGACCCTGGTCATGAGCGTGTTTTGTCCGAGCGCGGGCAGCCACAGGTGCCAGGGTGCTTCGCCGCCAAAATTGAAGATGCTCACCAAGGGCAGCAACGAGACCAGCAGCACGACGAGACTGGCATTGACCTGCGCCTCCTTGACGCTCTTGCAGCGGATCGCCACCGCCATGAGCAGCGCCGACAGTGCCGCGGCGAAGGGCAGCAGCACGAGCACGAACAGCAGGGCCTCGCGCAGGCCGAATTGGAACAGTGCTTGCAGCGTGTCGCTGCGCAGCAGCCACTGGCCCGGCAAGAAGCTGAAGCAACTCAACAGCGCAATCAGCAGCGCCACGCTCGAAACCGCTGCCCATTTGCCAAGAACGATGGCCAGCGGTGCGGCCGGGTTCATCATCAGCGGTTCGAGCGAACCCCGTTCGCGCTCGCCTGCCGTCGTGTCCAGCGCTGCGCTCAGCGCGCCGTAAAGCACGGCGAGCAGCACGAAAAACGGCAGCATGCCGGTGATCTGAGTGGCACGGCTTTGGGTGCTGGCCAGGTCGCGCTCGGCAACCTCCAGGGGCTCGAGCAGGTCGGCTGAAACGCCGCGCAGCGCCAGACTCAAGCTCGCACGCTCGCGGCTGAACGCGAGCAACAGGCGGTGCACGCGTCCAGCGCCCGACTCGGCCTGCTTGTTCGCACTGTCGCTGACCAGCTCGAGAATGGGCGTGTCGCCGCGAAGCAAAGCGGCTTCGAAATCTGCCGGCACCACGACCACCGGGTCACCGAGTGTTGATTCGCGCAGTCGCGCCTCAAAGCCGGCCGGCGCATCGCGCACCACGCTCGATTGCCGTTCGAGAAAATTGCGCAGACTCGGTGCGTTTTCAATGCC
>JBEBHW010000734.1:0-2283 GCA_040081145.1 Burkholderiaceae bacterium | reverse complement strand
CCGCAGGCCGGGGATGAGGGTGCGGCACCCGACGCACCTTCGGCGTGGGGCGTGGGCTTTTCCGGACGCCTCGCGCGTCTGCCTTACATCGCCGCGATGTGCTGGGTCGTTCTGACGGTGAACCTGCTGTTCATTTTTGCGATCCCGAACCCGACGCCATTCAAACTTTACGTGCTCATCTTGGGCACGCTCTTGCTGCTCGTCTACGCGACGCGTTTGTCGATTCTGCGTGCGCACGACTTCAACGGCAGCGGCCTGTGGGCCCTGCTCGTGTGGGTGCCCTACCTCGGCGTTGCAGCGGCGCTGGCGCTTGCGGCGCTGCCCGGAAGCGCCGAAGACAACGACCACGGCGGGCACCCGCGCTCGGGCAACTTGCTGCTGAGCGCGCTCGCCGCGGTGCTGATGGCGCTCACGCTGGTCGCAACGTACCGCTGGATCGCCGCGATGGTCGAAGAAGTGCTTCCGGTGGGCGGGCCCGCGGTCGAGGTTCCGAAAGACGTCGAAATTGTCGCGCGCATGCCTTCCGCCGAAGCCGTGACGGTATTCCGCGACGAGTACCTGACGGGGCCCAGCAACAAGGCGTTCGCCGCGTCGCCCACGGGAAGCTGGGGCTGGAAAATCGGCGCCGCGTCGCCCGAGTCGGCCGCTGCGGCGGCACTGGAGAGTTGCGATGCGAAGCGCGAGTCGTATTCGCGCCCTTGCGAGCTTGTGAACGTGAACGGCCGGTGGGTGTCGCGCTGACCGCTACGCGCGCGGGTGGTGCGCCGCGTGCAGGACCTTCAGACGTTCACGAGCCACGTGGGTGTAAATCGTCGTCGTCGATATGTCGGCGTGGCCCAGCAGCAACTGCACCGCGCGCAGGTCGGCGCCGTGGTTCAACAAGTGCGTGGCAAACGCGTGGCGCAGCGTGTGCGGCGACAGTGCCACGGTGATGCCGGCGGCCTGCGCATGGCCTTTCACGACTTTCCAGAACATCTGGCGCGACATCGCCGCGCCGCGCGTCGTGACGAACAACGCGTCGCTCGTGCGCCCTTTCAGGATTGCCGGCCGGCTTTGCCCGAGGTAGCGGCGCAGCCAGGAATGGGCCTCCTCACCGAACGGCACGATGCGCTCGCGCGCGCCCTTGCCCATGATGCGCAACGCGCCATCGTTCAAGCCCAGATGCACGCTCTTCAGCGTGACGAGTTCGCTGACGCGCAGGCCGCTCGCGTACATCAACTCGATCATGCTGCGGTCACGCAGGCCCAGCGGCGATTCCACGTCCGGCGCGCCGAGCAGCGCTTCGACCTGGGCCTCGCTGAGGACTTTCGGCACGCGCAGGGCCTGCTTCGCGCCGAGCAGGCGCAGCGTCGGGTCCGCCTGCACATGGTGCTCGCGCAGCGCCCAGCGGAAGTAGCGCTTGAACACGGTGAGGCGCCGGTTCACGCTGCTGGCTTTGCTTGCCGCGTGGCGCAGCACGCCGTACTCGAGCAGATCCGGCTCGCGCGTGTCGTTCAGGCTGCCGCCCTTGGCCGCATCGCGCCACTGCGCATAAAGCTGCAAGTCGCGCCGATACGCAGCGAGCGTGTTCGCCGACAGGCCGTCTTCGATCCACAAGGCCGCGATGAAGGCGTCTATCGCTGCGCTGGAGCCGGGAATTGGGGATGTCGACATGCTTCAGCGCCCTTGCACGAGCGCCCAATCGATGTGCTCACGCACGAGCGGCGTGGCCGAATCGCTGCGCGCCGCCAAAGCCTGCGCAATGCTCCCGCGCAGCCGCGGATCCGCCGCGTCTCGATGTGCATTGCCCAGCGCAACCGCCAGATTGCGCTGCCAACGCTGGAAACCGATGCGCCGGATCGCGCTGCCCTCGGTCTGGTGCAAAAAATCGGCCTCGCTCCACGCCCACAGCGCGAGCAGCGTCGCATCCGCGAGGGGCGCGCGTGCGTCGAAGTCCGGCAGCTTGCTGCGCTGCGCATACTTGTTCCAAGGGCAGACCAGTTGGCAATCGTCGCAACCGAAGATGCGGTTGCCCATGGGCGCGCGCAACGGCTCAGGAATCGGCCCGTCGTGTTCGATCGTCAGGTAAGAGATGCAGCGCCGCGCGTCGAGCCGGTAGGGGGCGACGATGGCGCGCGTCGGGCACACCTCGATGCACGCGCTGCACGACCCGCAATGCGCTGCTGTTGGTGCGGTCAGCGGCAGGTCGAGGTCGCAGAAAATTTCGCCCAAGAAGAACATCGAGCCCGCGTCGCGCTCCAGCGCCAGCGTGTGTTTGCCGCGCCAGGCCAGGCCGCTGCGCGC
>JBEBHW010000733.1:0-2284 GCA_040081145.1 Burkholderiaceae bacterium | reverse complement strand
AAGCACAGTGCCGCCACGCGAGCATCATGCACTTTGGGGCCGACAACCCGGCCGGCCTCGAGCATCGCCTTCAGCTCGCTCCAGTGATTGTCGGATTCGGCCAGCAAAACCAATCCTGGAGACTGGAGCCACGCTTCGACCTGGTCTACGGCGACTTTCATCGGCGATGGCGGTGCGAAGACTTTCGGATGGGTAACGATGGCCAGGAACTCATGGATGCAAGGCCAGGGTATCGCCCAGGGAAGACGCCCTTCGGCGAGTTCGGCGACCCGGGCGATCGACTCGCTGTGCCATTCGGAGTCCTCCCGGTGGGCATAGACGAGGATGTTGGTATCGACGGCGATCATCGGCCGCGTTCGGCGTACGCCAACTCCCGGATTTGCTCCCAGGACAGATCTTTCGCTGCCGGCTGAAGCCCCTTGCCACGAAAACTCGCTTTTCGCAACCGGAACGTGGCGTCGCGCTTGCGAGTTGCAAGAACGTGGCGCAGCCCCAGTTCAACCAATGCCTTCAGCGTCGTCCCATCGCGCAGGGCTGCTTTCTTCGCCGCATCGAGAAGGGGATCCGAAATTTCGATCGTCGTCTTCATATGGGTAACCATATTCTAGAGTGTGGGTGGCTGTCAAGCGGGTCGGGTTGAAGCTCCCGATGGAGGGCCCGCGCTCGACTCCAATCACCTCAGGCCAGAGGTTGAGCACGCCGGGAATCGCCGTAGGCGTGACCTTCATCAATACACCCCACCCTTGAGCACCTGCAGCAGGTACTGCCCGTAGCCGTTCTTGAGCATCGGCTGCGCCAGCGCCTCGAGTTGCGCGGCGCCGATCCAGCCCGAGCGATAAGCGATTTCCTCGGGGCACGCCACCTTCAGGCCCTGACGTTTTTCCAGAGTCGCGATGAACTGGCCGGCCTCCAGCAGGCTGTCGTGCGTGCCGGTATCCAGCCACGCAAAACCGCGGCCCATGATCTCGACGTTGAGTTGGCCCTGCGCCAAGTACTTCGCGTTCACCTCGGTGATTTCGAGTTCGCCGCGCGCCGACGGCTTGATGCGCGCAGCGATGTCGCAGACCTGCTCGTCGTAGAAGTACAGACCCGTCACGGCGTAGTTGCTTTTCGGCGCTGCGGGCTTCTCTTCGATGCTGACAGCGCGCTTGTCCGCACCAAACGCCACGACGCCATAACGTTCAGGGTCGTTCACGTGGTACGCGAAGACCGATGCACCCGTGCTGCGGTTCGACGCCGTGTGCAGCAGGCCTTGCAGGTCGTGGCCGTAGAAGATGTTGTCGCCCAGCACCAGGGCGCTGGGTTGGCGGTCGACATGCTTCTTGCCGAGGATGAACGCCTGCGCGAGTCCGTCGGGGCTGGGCTGCACGCAGTAGCTGAGGTTGACGCCCCATTGTTCGCCGCTGCCGAGCAGCGCCTCGAAGCGGGGGGTGTCTTGCGGGGTGCTGATGACGAGGATGTCGCGAATTCCGGCAAGCATAAGTGTGCTCAACGGGTAATACACCATCGGCTTGTCGTAAACCGGGAGCAGTTGTTTGCTCATGGCCAGCGTGGCGGGGTGCAGCCGCGTGCCCGAGCCGCCGGCGAGGATGATGCCTCTGCGCTGCATGTCTTCAGCGTGGCTTCACGTCGATGGCTTGATGGTCTTGCGCTTGCCGTTCATCGCGATGACCCACACTTCGAGCGCACCGGCCTCCAAATAGAGGCCGGCGTTCATGTGCATCTCGGCCCAGGTGTTCGCGGGAGACATGATCTCGACGCAGATTTCCGGGGCCGCGGGAAACGGTGTGACCAGCGCAAACTCCTTCAGTCGCTTGTTCGATGCCGCGGCGTTTGCGCAGTTCAGTTGCAAGCTCCACCTGAGCGATTCCGTGCTGGTTGCTCGCTGGGCTCAGCTCGATCTTGAACGGCAGGTTCTGCAGAAACGGATTGCGAAGAACGTCACTCCATTGCATGTCAACCCCTCCCAAGGCACCGTGCGGCGAAGTTCGCACTCAGTTTGCGTCGAGCAGTTCAGCAAGCATTCGCTCCACTCCAAGCTCCCAGCGCGGCAGCGACAGGCCGAACGCCGCGCTGAATTTTCTCGAATCCAGGCGTGAATTGTGCGGCCGTTTCGCCGCGGTGATGAATGCGCTCGAGGGTACGGCCTCGATGGCGTCGGGGGCGACTTTGACGCTTTTGCCTGCGCGGCGCGCAAATTCGATGGCGTGACAGGCATAGCCGTGCCAACTGGTTTGGCCCGCGGCCGTCGCGTGGTAGGTGCCGCAAAGGCCGGCGTTGGCGA
>JBEBHW010000073.1:0-10299 GCA_040081145.1 Burkholderiaceae bacterium | reverse complement strand
CCAGCAGAAGAACTACCTGATGGTCTACGACATTCTGCTCGGTTACTTCATGCGCCGCGCGCCGGACTACACGGCGGCGGCTGAGTAGGCCTTCAACCAAACGCCAGCGGAGCCGGCACCCTCAAGGCGCGACGAGCGCACGCAGCGACGCTTCGAGAAACTCCGTCGGGCTGCGCTTGAAGCCCGAGCGCGTGTAGCGTTGCAGCCGGCCCACCGCGAACGCCGTGAGCACCGACGCCTGCGCATTCGCGTCCACGGTGGGCGTGGCCGATCCCGCGGCTTCGGCGGCAGCGCGCAGGCTTTGGCGCAGCTGCGATTCGATGCGATCGAAGAACTGGTTCATTCGCGCAAGCAACCGGTCGTGCTCGAACACGAGCGCGTCGCCCACCATGACGCGCGTCATGCCGGGGTTTTTCTCGCCGAACTGCAAGAGCACCGTCAGAACCTTCTGCACCTGCGCTCGCGCATCGGTTTCGCGCTCGGCGATCTGATTCACGAGCGTGAACACGCTTTGCTCGATGAATTCGATCAGGCCCTCGAACATTTGCGCCTTGCTCGCGAAGTGCCGGTACAGCGCGGCTTCGCTCACGTCGAGCTTGGCCGCCAGCGCGGCGGTCGTGATGCGCTCGGCGCCGGGCTGCTCGAGCATCGTCGCCAGGGTTTGCAGGATCTGGATGCGCCGCTCGCCGGGTTTGGGCCGCTTGCGCGCGGTCACGTTGCCTGTCGCCGGTGCATGCGCTTCGCCCTGGGCGGCGGCGGAATTCGGATCGGTGATGGGCATCGTCGCAGGCAAACGGGGTGGGCCGCCAGATTCTTGCACACACCTGCGGCGGTCCGCGGCAAGGGTGAACACCGACTTTGCAGGCGGGAAATCCCGCATGTCGGGCCCGGACCCGCTCAATGCGAGCGGACCACGGTCCAAGGTCTACGCGTCGGGCCCCTGATCCGCTCAATGCGAGCGGATCATGGTCCCGTAAGCCTGATCAGTCAGCACCTCAAGCAGCATCGCGTGCGGAACCCGCCCGTCGATGATGTGCACTGTGTTCACCCCGTTCCTCGCGGCGTCGAGCGCCGACGAAATCTTCGGCAGCATGCCGCCGCTGATCGTGCCGTCGGCGAACAAGGCGTCGATTTCCCGCGCCGACAAATTCGTCAGCAGCTTGCCCGCCTTGTCGAGCACCCCCGGCGTGTTCGTCAGCATCATGAGTTTTTCCGCCTTCAGCACTTCGGCGAGTTTGCCGGCGACGACGTCGGCGTTGATGTTGTAGTTTTCGTTGTTCGCGCCGAACCCCAGCGGCGAGATCACCGGAATGAACTGGTCGTCTTGCAGCGCGCGCACGACGCTCGGGTCGATCGTCTCGATCTCGCCGACCAGGCCGATGTCGTGGACGATCGAAGGGTCGTCGCGATCGACCATCTTCATGCGGCGTGCGCGAATCAAGCCACCGTCGCGTCCCGTCAAGCCCACCGCCTTGCCGCCCGCCACGTTGATCAAGCCCACGATGTCTTGCTGCACCTGGCCGGCAAGCACCCATTCGACGACCTCCATCGTCTCTTCGTCAGTGACGCGCATCCCTTGGATGAACGTGCCTTTTTTGCCGAGCTTCGCGAGCGCTTCCTCGATCTGCGGGCCGCCGCCGTGCACGACCACCGGGTTCATTCCGACCAGCTTGAGCAGCACCACGTCCTCGGCGAAGTCCTGTTGCAGCGCCGGGTCCGTCATCGCGTTGCCGCCGTACTTGATGACGATCGTCTTGCCGTGGAATTTGCGGATGTAGGGCAACGCCTGCGCCAGGATTTCCGCCTTGTCGCGCGGTGCGATGGCGGACAAGTGCGCGCCGACGGTGGAGTGCGCAAGCATATTTCGTTCTTTCTCGGCAGGACAGCGGTTGCGGGAGTTTGCAGCAGGCGCATGCGGCCCGGAACTCAGGCCAGATAGCGCGACTCGAGGTGGCGCCGGTAGTGCAGCGTATTCAGCTCTTCACCGCTGGCGCGCTGCACCAGCTGCGCCGTCGTCCAGCGGCTGCCTTGCGACCAGATGTGTTCGTGCAACCAGCCGAAAAGCGGCGCGAAGTCGGCGGTGGCGATGCGCGCATCCAGGTCCGGCACGGCGCGGCGCATCGCCGCGAACCATTGCGCGGCGTACATCGCGCCGAGCGTGTAGCAGGGAAAGTAGCCGAAAGCGCCGTCGCTCCAGTGCGTATCCTGCATGCAGCCGTCTTTGAAATTGCCCGTCGTGCTCAGGCCCAGCAGAGAGCGCATCGCCTCGTCCCAGAGCGCGGGAATGTCTTCAGCCTGCGCGTCGCCGGCGATCAACGCGCGCTCAATGCGGTAGCGCACGATCACGTGCGCGGGGTAGGTGAGTTCGTCGGCGTCGACGCGGATCAGACCCGGCTCAACGCGTGTCAGCAAGCGGTGCAGCGCCTCGGGCTCAAACGCCGCCTGGGCGCCGAAGTGCACCGCCAGGCGCGGCGCGAGCAGGCCCACGAAGCCGCGGCTCAGGCCCAGCTGCATCTCGAAACTCAGGCTCTGGCTCTCGTGAATCCCCATCGAGCGCGCCTGCGCAACCGGCTGGCCGAGCCACTGCCGAGGCAGGTTCTGCTCGTAGCGCGCGTGGCCGGTTTCGTGAACCGTGCCCATCAGGCTTTGCACGAAGTTGTCTTCGCGGTAGCGCGTCGTGAGGCGCACGTCTTCCGGAACGCCGCCGCTGAAAGGGTGCGAACTCTCGTCCAGGCGCCCGCCCTCGAAGTCGAACCCAAGCAGCTGCATCACGTCCAGACTCAGCACACGTTGCGCGGCCTTGGGGAAGGGCCCTTGCGCTTTGACGACGCACTCGCGCGCCTGGCGTTCGCGCACCCGGCGCACCAGCTCGGGCAGCCACTGTTGAACCTCGCCGAACAGCCGGTCGACGTCGGCGCTGGTCGTGCCGGGCTCGAACTTGTCGAGCAGCGCGTCGTAAGGCGTGAGCCCGGTCGCGTCGGCGCGGCGCTGCGCCTCTTCGCGCGACAGGCGCAGCACGTCGCGGAAATTCGCGAGGAAGCCCGGCCAGTCGTTGGCGTGGCGTTGCGTGCGCCACGCGTGTTCACAGCGCGCGCCGACGAGCGCTTGCGCTTGCACCAGGGCTTCGGGCAAGGCATTGCTCGAGCACCAGTCGCGCTGGATTTCGCGCAGGTTCGCGGCTTGCCAGTCGTCGAGGGATTCGCCCTGCGCCGCGTCGATCAGCGCTGGCAAATGCGGCTCGGTGCTGAGGCGATGCAGGAGCGACTCCATTTCGGCCATCGCCGCAGCGCGCGCCTGATTGCCCTTGGGCGGCATCATCGCCGCGCTGTCCCACCCCGCCATCGAGTGCAGGTGCGAAAGGCGGTACATGCGCGCCCACGCCTGGCTCAAGGCGTCGTAGCAACTGACGGCGGGCGGTGGGTTCATCGAAACGTCTTTCGTCAGTGCGTGAACTGCCCCGGGAACACCCACAGCAGCGACGCCGTCAACACCACGTAGCGACCGAACTTGCCGATCGCCATGTACATCGTACAGGGCCACAGCGGCATCTTGAGCCAACCCGCGACGGCGCACAGCGGATCGCCCACGCCGGGCAGCCACGACAGCAGACACGCTTTCGGGCCGAAGCGCTCGAGGTACTGCAAGGCCTTGACCTGGGCCTTTTTGTGCGCGACGCGCTCGTAGGCGAGTTCCGCGCCGTAGCCCATCCACCAGCTGATCATCCCGCCCAGTGTATTGCCCACTGTGGCCACGCCCACGGCGGGCCAGAACAACTCCGGGTTGAGTTTGACCAGGCCGATCACGGCGAATTCGGAGCCCAGCGGGAGCAGCGTTGCCGATACGACCGCGACAACGAACACCGTGCTCAGGCCGTACTTGGGCAGTGCCAGCAAGACCAGGACGGATTCGAACCACGCTTCCATTCGCGCGCATTATCCCGACTGCGCGGCAGGCTCCTTCGCCCGATCTGGGCGAGTTCGCCCCCGCTATACTGCCGCCTCCTTTTTGAGCAACCGCCCGCTGCACAATCCGACCCCGGGTCAGCGACGCGCCTTCCGCCTCTCCCACCGCATGAACATCGGCCCCTACACGCTGGCCAACGCCTTACTCGTCGCGCCGATGGCCGGCGTCACCGACCGGCCGTTTCGCCAGCTGTGCAAACGCCTCGGCGCGGGCTACGCGGTCAGCGAAATGGTCACGTCGCGCAAGGACTTGTGGAACAGTCTGAAAACCAGCCGCCGGCTGGACCATTCGGGCGAGGTGGCGCCGATCGCCGTGCAGATCGCCGGCACCGACGCGCAGATGATGGCCGAAGCCGCTACCTACAACATCGAGCGTGGTGCGCAGATCATTGACATCAACATGGGCTGCCCGGCAAAGAAGGTGTGCAACCGCTGGGCCGGCTCGGCGCTGATGCAGGACGAGCCGCTCGCGCTCGACATCGTTGCCGCGGTCGTGGCGGCGTGCACGCCACACGGCGTACCGGTCACGCTGAAATTGCGCACCGGCTGGTGCACCAACGAGCGCAACGCACTGCGCATCGCGCGTGGAGCAGAGCAGCGCGGCGTGGCGATGGTCGCCGTGCACGGCCGCACGCGCGAGCAAGGCTTCAAGGGGATTGCCGAGTACGACACCGTCGCCGCGGTGAAGGCCGCGCTGATCATTCCCGTCGTCGCCAACGGCGACATCGACACGCCGGAAAAAGCCCGCGCCGTGCTGCGTGCGACCGGCGCCGACGGCGTGATGATCGGCCGCGCCGCCCAGGGGCGCCCCTGGCTGTTTCGCGAGATCGAACACTTCCTGCGCACCGGCGAGTATCTCGATCCGCCGCAGGTATTGCACGTCAAGACATGGCTGCTCGACCACCTGAACGACCACTACGGCCTTTACGGCGAATTCGCCGGCGCACGCAGCGCACGCAAGCACATCGGCTGGACCGTGCGTGCACTGCCCGGCGGCGAAGCGTTTCGCGCCCGCATGAACCTGCTCGACGACTGCGCCGACCAGGTGCGTGCCGTCACCGACTGGTTCGACGAACTCGCCGGGGACTACCGCACGCTGCCCCAGGTCACCGCGGCGAACGATTCCTGGGCGGAGCAGGTTGCATGAGAGCGGCCACGCCGACCTCGACCCGCAGGGCGTGGCGATGACCGGCAAGAAGCACATCGAACAATGCGTTCGCGAGAGCCTGGAAAGCTACTTCAAGGACTTGCGCGGCGTCGAGCCCTCGGCGATGTACGACATGATTCTGGGCGTCGTCGAAAAACCGCTGCTCGACGTCGTGCTGCGCCACGCGGAGGGCAACCAGAGCCGTGCCGCCGAATGGCTGGGAATCAACCGCAACACCTTGCGCCGCAAGTTGCTCGATCACAAGCTGATCGATTAGGAACTTGTCAGGCTCCGGGTCGGGCCCGCGCCGCGGTTTGATTAAAGTGCAAGGCTGCGGCAGCGCACCGCCGCGATTCGTCACCCACTGCTGAAGGCCATCGATGCGAGCCCTGATCTCCGTTTCCGACAAGACCGGCGTGCTCGGCCTGGCGCACGCGCTGCATGCGCTGGGCGTGACCTTGCTGTCCACGGGAGGCACCGCCAAGCTGCTCGAAGGCGCAGGCTTGCCCGTCACGGAAGTCGCTGCGCACACCGGCTTCCCGGAAATGCTCGACGGTCGCGTGAAGACGCTGCACCCCACGATCCACGGCGGCCTGCTCGCGCGCCGCGACGTGCCCGCGCACATGGACGCGCTCCGCAAACACGGCATCGCCACCATCGACCTGCTCGTCGTCAACCTCTATCCCTTCGAGGCGACCGTCGCCAGGCCAGGTTGCACGCTGGACGAGGCGATCGAGAACATCGACATCGGTGGCCCGTCGATGGTGCGATCGGCGGCGAAAAACTGGCGCGACGTGGCGGTGCTCACCGACGCCTCGCAATACGCGTCGGTGCTGACCGAACTGCAAGCCACTGGACGCGTCAGCGATGCGCTCAAGTTCGAACTCGCGGTGGCAGCGTTCAATCGCATCAGCAACTACGACGCGGCGATCAGCGACTACCTGACGAGCCTCACCCCCGATGGCCACGGCGGCCACAAGCGCATCGAGTTCCCGGCGCAGGTGAACCCGCGATTCGTGAAACTGCAAGACCTGCGCTACGGCGAGAACCCACACCAGAGCGCAGCCTTCTACCGCGACCTTGACCCCGCGCCCGGCTCGCTCGTCACGGCGCGCCAGTTGCAAGGCAAGGAGCTGTCGTACAACAACATCGCCGACGCCGACGCGGCTTGGGAATGCGTCAAGTGTTTCAGCTTGGAGGACGCCGCCGCCGCGTGCGTGATCGTGAAACACGCAAATCCGTGCGGCGTCGCGCTCGGCGAGGGCGCGGCGCAGGCCTATGAAAAAGCCTTGAGGACCGACCCGACGTCGGCGTTCGGCGGAATCATCGCTTTCAACACCGAAGTCGACGCCGCGGCCGCCGCCTTGATTGCCAAGCAGTTTCTCGAAGTTCTGATCGCGCCGGCGTTCTCGCCGCAGGCGCTCGAGATCCTCGCGGCCAAAGCGAATGTGCGGATCTTGCAGCTCGGCTTGCCGGGCGCTGGAGCGAGTGCGCGCGAACAGGGCCGCAACCTTCAAGAGTTGAAACGCATCGGCTCGGGCCTGCTGATCCAAAGCGCCGACAACCATGTGCTCAGGCGCAGCGACTTGAAGGTGATGACGACCCGCCAGCCCGACGAACAGCAATTCGCCGACATGCTGTTCGCATGGCGGATCGCCAAGTACGTGAAGAGCAACGCGATCGTTTTCTGCGCGAACGGCATGACGCTCGGCGTGGGGGCGGGTCAGATGAGCCGTGTCGATTCGGCGCGAATTGCCGCCATCAAGGCGGGCAACGCCGGCCTCACGTTGCGCGGCTCGGTGGCTGCGAGCGACGCCTACTTTCCGTTTCGCGACGGACTCGACGCGCTGATCGACGCCGGCGCGGCATGCGTCATTCAGCCCGGCGGCTCGATGCGCGACGCCGAAGTCATCGCCGCGGCCAACGAGCGCGACGTGGCGATGGTCTTCACCGGCGTGCGCCACTTCAGGCATTGACACGGAGTCGGCGGGCGCGTCACACCCATGAAACTCGCCGACGCGGCCGGATCGTTCCTCGTTTTCCTGGCGCGGCTCATCACCGGCGCGCAAGGCCATTGGCACGGCTGCCCTCCCAAGGCCGAGCAGCGCATCTATTTCGCGAATCACCAGAGCCACTTCGACTGGGTGTTACTCTGGGCGGCGCTGCCGCAGGACTTGCGCGCCACGACGCGGCCGATCGCGGCACGCGAGTACTGGACCTCGAGCCCGCTGAAACACTGGATCACGCGCGAAATCTTCAACGCGGTCTACGTGTCGCGCCAGCGCACTGACGACGAAGACCCGTTGGAGCCCTTGATGCAGGCGTTGCACAGTGGCGATTCGCTGGTGATTTTTCCGGAAGGCACGCGCGGCCACGCCGCCGACCCGGCGCTGTTCAAGGCGGGCCTGTACCACCTGGCGCTGGCCTTCCCGAACGTGCAGCTGATCCCGGCGTGGATCGCCAACGTGCAGCGCGTCATGCCCAAGGGTGAAGTGATTCCGGTGCCGCTGCTCTGCTCCGTGACATTCGGCGCGCCGCTGCAAGTTCTCGCGGCTGAAGACAAAGGCGCGTTTCTGCAACGCGCGCGCGACGCCGTGATTGCGCTGCGCGAGGTCGATTGATGGGCGCGCTGCGCGATCTGTCGGTGTCGCAGCAGGTCGGCCTGCTGTTCGTCGCGCTGTTCGGCGTGCTCGCCGTCGTCACCGTGGTGGCGTTCATCGTCACGCTGCGCGAAGGCAGCGACGCCGACCGCGCCAAACGCGACGGCTTCGGCCGTGACCTGCGCGCCGTGTGGGTCGCCGCCGCACTGTTCTGGTCGGCATGGGTGACGGGACCGCTCGTCTCGACGCTGCTGTTCGGCGTGATTTCGTTCATCGCCTTGCGCGAACTCATCACGATCACGCACACGCGGCGCGCCGACCACCGCAGCCTCTTGCTGGTATTTTTCATGATCCTGCCGCTGCAATACGTGCTCGTCGCGCAACGCCATTTCGACCTGTTCAGCGTCTTCATCCCGGTCTATGTGTTTCTCGCGATTCCCGTCGTCAGCGCGTTCGGCAATGACCCGCAGCGCTTTCTCGAACGCACCGCAAAAATCCAGTGGGGCGTGATGGTGTGCGTCTACGGCATCAGCCACACGCCGGCGCTGTTGTTGCTCGACCTGCCGGGATATTCGGAGCGTGGCGCGTTTCTCGTGATCTACCTCGTCGCTGTTGTCGCGATCGCCCAGATCGCCCAGGAAAGCGCGAGCCGGCAATTGCGCCGCAGGCCGGTCGCGCGCGCCATCAGCCGTTCGTTTTCGTGGCGCGCTTGGGGGGTGGGCGTGCTGAGTGCCGGGTTGATGGGCGCGCTGCTCTACTGGGCCACGCCGTTCAAGCCGATTCCGGCCCTGCTCATGGCGTGCTTGGCCGGCGGCTGTGGCACCTTGGGCGAGTTCGTCATGAAGGCGTTGAAGCGCGACGCCGGCGTGCGCCACTGGGGCGGCCAGGCGTCCGTCACCGGTGCGGTGGGCCTGCTCGATCGAGTCGCACCGCTTTGTTTTGCCGCACCGGTGTTCTTCCATTCGGTGCGCTGGTACTTCAGCGTCTGAGCCGAGCAGCGATCACTTTGCGAATCCTCGGCATCGACCCCGGCCTGCGCACCACAGGCTTTGGCGTCATCGACGCGGAAGGCTCGCGCCTGCATTACGTGGCCAGCGGCACGATCAAGACCGACACGGTCAACATCGGCGAGTTGCCGGCGCGCCTGAAAATCATCTTCGACGGTGTGCGCGAGGTCGCGGCGCGCTACCAGGCGCAGTGTTGCGCCGTCGAAATCGTCTTTGTCAACGTCAATCCGCAGTCGACGCTCCTGCTCGGCCAGGCCCGCGGCGCGGCCCTCGCGGCGCTCGTCAGCAGCGACATCGCAGTCTCGGAGTACACCGCCTTGCAGATGAAAAAAGCCATCGTCGGTCACGGCAAAGCGGCGAAAGAGCAGGTGCAGGAGATGGTCAAGCGGCTGCTCGCCCTGCCGGGCCTGCCCGGCAAAGACGCTGCCGACGCGCTGGGGCTGGCGATTTGCCATGCGCACGCTGCCGGATCGTTTGCCGCCCTGCAGCGCGGTGCACCGCTCGCGCGGCGCGCGCACGCGCAGTACAAGGGCGGGCGCACGTACTGACCGAGGCAGGCACACGCAGCTCAGCGCCGCGTCGACAGCCAGATGCCCGGCAAGATCAACAGGGCGCCCACGCCGTGAAAGACTTCGATGTGTTCACCGAGCACCGCCCAGGCGATCGCCGCGCTGTACAGCGGCCCCAGATATTGCACGACGCTGGCGCGCGCCACACCCAAGGCGCGCTGCATGTAGGAATACGCGCCGTAGGCTCCGGCACCGGGCAGCAGCGCCGCGGCGAGCACCAGCCCCGCGCTCTTCCAAGACCATTCGCTGGGCAGCCACCACAGCGCTTCGGCCAGCGTGAACGGGACGAGCACGACGACACCGAAGCAGACCGTCAAGGTGAGGCGTGCGATCGGGCTGAACGCCGACGGCCAGGCGCGCAGCAGCAACGAGTAGGCAGTCCAAGAAACGACGGCGCCCGCGACCCAGGCGTCGCCGACGTTCACGCGCAGCTGCGCGAGCGCCTGCCAATCGCCGCGCAGCACCACATGCAGTACACCGGCCAGACCCAGCGCGACGCCCAGCCCCTGGCGCACGCCGACGCGCTCGCGCAGGAACAGCGCCGACGCGAACACGATGAGCACGGGCGTTCCCGCATAGAGCAGGCCGATGTTGATCGCCGTCGTGCTGCGCCCGCCGATGTAGACAAACGAGCCGCAAATCCACATGCCGAGCGCACCGAGCACGAGCATGTGGCGCCATTCGGTCGCGAGGGCGGCGCGCCTCTCGGAGATTTCTCGGTGACAAAACGCACCGAGGATCAGCGCCGCGATGCACCAGCGCCCCAGGGCCAGCGCGTGCGGCGCGATCACGCCGGGGGCCCAGCGCGCGACGAGGTAGTTCACGCTCCACATCGCGGGCGCGACAAAAACGAGCACCTGCGCGACGCGCAGTTCGCGGGCTTGCAGCGCAGCCGCCAAGGGTGCAATTTTCGGGTTCATTGGTAGATGTTGGCCCGTTTCAGGCCCGAAGGTCGATAACAGAGCCAACACCCCCGTTCAAACCGTGCATGCGGATTTCCCGCACACGGCTTAC
>JBEBHW010000732.1:0-2295 GCA_040081145.1 Burkholderiaceae bacterium | reverse complement strand
CTCTCTGAAGTCACCGACGTGGTGCGCGGCGAGATGCCGCACTGCCCGGTGAAGATCATGATGAACGTCGGCAATCCGCAGCTCGCCTTCGAGTTCGCGCAAATGCCCAACTCGGGCGTCGGCCTGGCGCGGCTCGAATTCATCATCAACAACAACATCGGCGTGCACCCGCGCGCGATTCTCGACTACCCGAACATCGACCTGGATCTGAAGAAGGCGGTGGAGAGCGTCGCGCGAGGCCACGCGTCGCCGCGCGCGTTTTACGTCGACAAACTCGCCGAAGGCATCGCGACGATCGCCGCGGCGTTCTGGCCCAAGCCCGTGATCGTGCGCCTGTCGGACTTCAAGAGCAACGAATACCGCAAACTCATCGGCGGCTCGCGCTACGAGCCCGAAGAAGAAAATCCGATGCTCGGGTTTCGCGGCGCATCGCGCTACATCAGCGAGGCGTTCGGCGAGGCCTTCGCGATGGAGTGCGAGGCGCTCGTTCGGGTGCGTGGCGAGATGGGGCTCCACAACGTCGAAGTCATGGTCCCTTTCGTGCGCACGCTCAACCAGGCGAGCACCGTCGTGCAGATGCTCGCGGCGCGAGGCCTGAGGCGCGCCTCTGACGGAGGCCAGGACGGCTTGAAAGTCATCATGATGTGCGAAGTGCCGAGCAACGCCGTGCTCGCGTCGCAGTTCCTCGAATTCTTCGACGGCATGTCAATCGGCTCGAACGACTTGACCCAGCTCACGCTGGGGCTGGACCGCGATTCGGGGTTGGAGCTGCTCGCCAAAGACTTCGACGAACGCGACCCGGCAGTCAAGGCGCTGATCTCGCGCGCGATCGCGGCGTGTCAGGCGAAGGGCAAATACGTCGGCATCTGCGGCCAGGGGCCGAGTGACTATCCCGATTTTGCCGACTGGCTCGCGCAGGAAGGGATTGCGTCGATGTCGCTGAATCCGGACACGGTGGTTGCGACTTGGCAGAGGTTGGCCAAACGCTGAGCGTGGGCGCGGCCGCTCACTCGATCAATCGGTCTGCGCGCAGCAGGAAAGCGTGCGGGATCGTGAGGCCCAGCGACTTTGCGGTCTTCATGTTCACCACCAGCTCGAACCGGGTCGGTTGCTCTACCGGCATGTCGGCGGGCCTCTTGCCATTGAAGATCAGCGCCACTTGCTCGGCGGCGCGGCGAAACGTGCTCGTAAAGTTGGCTCCGTAAGACATCAGACCGCCGAACTCTACCCACACGGAATGGTGGAACATCGATGGCAATCGATGCTTGAGCGCGAGCTCGGTAATGCGCGCGCGGGCAGGCACGAAATTGGCAGAGCCGAGCACCAGCAGCGCCTGGGCCTTGGCGCGTGCTGCGCCGGCAATGGCGCTTTCGTAGTCGTAGGGCCGCTTCTTGAGTTCGAGCACTTGCACCTGCAAACCGAGCCGCTTTGCGCCCGATTGCGCCGAGGCGAGCTGCCCGGCGTTGGATGAATCAGCGAGGACGGCGATTCTGCGCACGCCGGGCAGCATGTCCTTCAACAATTCGACACGCTTGGCCGGAAGCTCCGACTGGAGATGGGTGATGCCGGTGATGCGCCCTCCGGGGCGAGCCAGGCTGGCGACGTGGCCGGTGGCCAGGGGGTCGTAGTCGACCGCCACGACCACGATGGGGGTGTCGCGGCTTGCCTGCTCGAGCGCCACCAGTCGCGCTTCAGTGCCGCTGGCCAGCAGGACGTCACAATTCAGTCGCGTAAGGTCGGCGGCCGCATCCGCAAGCGTTGCCGCTTCGCCCGTTACCAGGCGAGACTCGATCACGAGATTGCGCCCTTCCGAGAACCCGAGTTCGCTCAGTCGCTCGACGAAGGCGATCAAGTACGGGTCGATGCGACCCCAGTCGGCGCGGGCATTGGCTTGCAGCATGCCCAGCCGATAAATGCGCCGAGGCTGTTGAGCCAAGCCCGCGAGCGGCGCTGCTCCCGCGCCGATGAGCATCAAGACCGAATCGCGCCGGTTCACTCATGTTCTCCTGTCAGATCAACCCTTCGAAAGGCAACACGTCGACCAGTTCGCCCGCGGCAACGTCACCCTGCTCGTGGTGCAGAACGACCAGTCCGTTCGCCTGACTCATGCTGCGCAAGATACCCGAGCCTTGGGCACCGGTGATTTCGACTTGCCAGACGGGCTGCGATGGGTGGACCCCCGCTTGCGAACGGGTGGCGTGCTCGTTGTACGTGACTCGTGCGACGATGCCTCGCTGGTATTCGGTGCGGCCGGGTTTCTTGCGCAGCGCGACGGTGCTCGCCGCGCGCAGCATC
>JBEBHW010000072.1:0-10322 GCA_040081145.1 Burkholderiaceae bacterium | reverse complement strand
CGAGCGGCCCGCAGTGGCTCGCCGACAACCTGCTGCGCGGCCGCCACGTGCTGGCCGTGGCCGGCACGCACGGCAAGACCACGACGACGGCGATGCTCGCGTGGATTCTCGAGCAGGCCGGTCTGAACCCCGGATTCCTGGTGGGTGGCGTGCCCTTGAATTTCGGCGTCTCGGCGCGCCTGGGCGAACTCGAAACGCCCTTGCCCGGAGGGAGCAAAGCGCCGTTCGTCATCGAGGCCGACGAATACGACACCGCGTTTTTCGACAAGCGCAGCAAGTTCGTCCACTACCGCGCCCGCACCGCGATCCTGAACAACCTCGAGTTCGACCACGCCGACATCTTCGATGACCTCGAAGCGATCGAGCGCCAGTTTCATCACCTGGTGCGCACCGTCCCGGCACAGGGGCGGCTCGTCGTGAACATTCGCGAAGAGTCGCTGCAACGCGTGCTCGCGCTGGGCTGCTGGAGCGAAGTCACGCTGTTCGGTGCGCGCAAGGAAGAGCCGGGCGCTTTACGTGCGCGCGGCGAGCCTCACGCCTTCGACGTATTGCGCGGCAGCATGAAGATTGGCCGCGTCGAGTGGGCGTTGATCGGCGAGCACAACCAGATGAATGCGCTGGCAGCCATCGCCGCAGCAGAACACGTGGGCGTTGCACCGGCCGCCGCCGCCAAGGCGCTGGCGAGTTTCGAAAACGTGCGGCGCCGTCTTGAGCTGCGCGGCACTGCCGGCGGCGTAGCGGTGTACGACGACTTCGCGCACCACCCCACGGCGATTCGCACCACGCTCGCCGGCCTGCGCCGGCGGGTGGGCAGGCAGCGCATCCTTGCCGCATTCGAGCCGCGCTCGAATACGATGAAACTGGGTTCGATGAAGGCCCAGTTGCCCTGGGCCCTCGAAGACGCCGACCTGGTGTTCTGCCACGCCGGCGCGCTCGGCTGGGACCCGCGCGAGGCGCTCGCACCCCTGGGCGACGTGGCCACCGTGTGCGACACCATCGACACTTTGGTGGCCAGCGTCAAGGCGCGCGCGCGCGCCGGCGACCACGTGCTGTGCATGAGCAACGGCGGCTTTGGCGGCGTGCACGCCAAGTTGCTCAGTGCACTTGGCACGGCTGCCGCGTAGCCCGGGGACGGGCGAGCCGCCATGCCCACCACGCACCTGCTCTACCTGCACGGCTTTCGCTCCTCGCCACAGTCGACCAAGGCGCGGCAGATGGCGGCGTGGGTCGCGCTGCACCGTCCCGACATCACGTGGAGCTGTCCGCAACTCGCAGCGTCACCGCGCGAGGCGTTGGACGACACGCTGGCACTCGTCGCGAACTGGCCGAGGTCGACGCTCGCCGTGATGGGCAGTTCACTGGGCGGCTTCTACGCGACCGTGATTGCCGAGCGCCTGGGGTGCAAGGCGGTCCTGTTGAACCCGGCAGTGAACCCGGCGCGCGATTTGGTGGGCTATGTGGGCGACCTCAAGGCCTGGCACAGCGACGAGGTGCTGTCGTTTCGCACCGAGTTCATTGACGAGCTTGCGGCGATGCATCCGCCGCGAATCACGCTGCCTCGTCGCTATTACGCGGTCATCGCCAAAGGCGACGAAGTCCTGGACTGGCGCGAGATGACGGCGCGCTACCCGGGCTGCCGCGTCGAGCTGCTGGAGGGCAGCGACCACGCCTTGAGCGAGTTTGCCGAGCAGCTGCCCGCTATCGCCGCGTGGCTGGACGAATAGCCGCGCCATGAGCAAATGTGGCTTTGCAACTTTGCTCATCCCCCTCGGTGGGCCCTCTCAAGCACTCAGGCTCCCGGGGTACTCCAGTGCAGGAGCGTCCAGAGCACCCGGCCCCAGATTTCGACGTTGAACCAGAACAGCGCGAAGGCGAAGGTCATGCGTCGAAACCAGCGCGCGCGCTCGATCCAGACCTCGACGTCCAGGGCAATGAAGAGCCCGAAGCTGAGCACCGAACCCGCAAACAGCGTTCCAGTGCAAATGAACATGATCCACCGAAATACCGTCATCCGGCGCGCCTCATACCCTGGCGATGAGACGCTCGGCGGCGAGCACCGCAAAAAACACCAAGCCAGCGATCACCGTCCACTTCACCAACCGCAGGCCCAGCGCCCGCCAGCGCATCTGCCCGGTGGCAATGTAGAGGGCGAAGCAGCCCAGCCCGGCGATCAGGAGCAGCAACAGAATCGCGCGGAAGACCGGCATATCGCAACATCGACCCCGCTACCACGCCGGCGCCAGTTCCGCCATGCCCGCGGGCGCCTGGTCCGCGGCGGCAAACGTGACGATGGAGTAGCCACTCGGATCCCCGAGCACGGCGCGCAGCAGCTTGTTGTTCAACGCGTGTCCCGATCTGAACGCGCTGTACGCTCCTAGCAGCGGATGGCCTGCGAGAAACAGGTCGCCGATCGCGTCGAGGATCTTGTGCTTGACGAATTCGTCGTCGTAGCGCAGGCCGTCGCTGTTCAGGACCCGGCGTTCGTCGACGACGATCACGTTGTCCATGCTGCCGCCGAGGCCCAGGCCCCGCGAGCGCATCATGTCGACGTCCTTGCTGAAGCCGAAGGTGCGGGCGCGCGCGATTTCACGCTTGTACTGGCCCGAGCCCATGTCGAACTCGACACGCTGGCCGGTTGAGTTGAGCGCCGGGTGGTCGAAGTCGATTTCGAAGCCGAGTTTGTAGCCCTCGAAAGGCTCGAGGCGAACCCACTTCATCTCGCGACCCTCGCCCTCGCGCAACTCGATCGGGCGATGGATGCGCATGAAGCGCTTGGGCGCTTTTTGCAACTCGATGCCGGCGTTTTGCAGCAGAAAGACGAACGCCGCCGCCGAGCCGTCGAGAATCGGCACCTCTTCGGCGGTGATGTCGACGATCAGGTTGTCCAGGCCGAGACCTGAACACGCCGACAGCAAGTGCTCGACCGTGTTCACCTTGGGGCCACCCGGCGCGCCGTCGGCCGACAACGTGGTCGCCATGCGCGTGTCGCACACGTTCAGCGCGTGCGCCTTGATGTCCACCGCGGTGGGCAAATCGACGCGCCGAAACACAACACCCGTGTCCGGTGGTGCCGGGCGCAGCGTCAATTCGACGCGTTGCCCGCCGTGCACGCCCACGCCCACGGCGCGGGTGAGGCCCTTGATCGTGCGTTGCGCAATCATGGGCCGATTCTAGGTGTCGTCCTCCCGCGGGCTCAGTCTGCCTGTTTGCGCAGGAATGCAGGAATCTCGATCTCGTCCATGCCGTTGCTCGCCAGCGCGTCGACTTTGGCTGCCGCCGCGCGGCCGCTGCGCCAGACGCTGGGCGTGTTCATCGAGCTGTAGTCCTGCATGCCGCCATTGGCTTGCAGCGGTTGCGTCAGCACCGGCACGTTGTCGGTTCCGGTGCGCTGCACCGGCGCGCTGTGCACCATGCTGATCGGCGACTGCGCACGGCGCTGGCCGTTCAACCCAGTGGCAATGACGGTCACGCGCAACTGGTCGCCAAGACCTTCGTCGTACGCCGTGCCATAGATGACGTGCGCGTCGTCCGCCGCGTAACGCCGGATCGTGTTCATGACGTTGCGGCTTTCGCTGAGCTTGAACGTGTTGCGGTTCGCCGCGATCAGCACAAGCACCCCGCGCGCGCCCGACAGGTCGATGCCCTCGAGCAGCGGGCACGCGACCGCCGCTTCGGCGGCTTTGGAGGCGCGGTCTGGGCCGCCGGCAATGGCCGTTCCCATCATCGCCTTGCCGGGCTCGCTCATCACCGTCTTCACATCTTCGAAGTCGACGTTCACGAGCCCCGGGATGTGGATGATGTCGCTGATTCCGCCCACCGCGTTCTTCAACACGTCGTTCGCGTAGGCGAAGGCCTGGTCTTGCGTCACGTCTTCGCCGAGCACGTCGAGCAATTTGTCGTTGAGGATCACGATCAGCGAGTCGACGTTCGCCTCCAACTCGGCCAGGCCAGAGTCTGCGGCCTTCATTCGCCGCGGCCCTTCGAATTCGAACGGCTTGGTGACCACGCCCACCGTCAGGATGCCCATCTCGCGCGCAACACGTGCGATCACGGGCGCCGCGCCGGTGCCGGTGCCGCCGCCCATGCCAGCGGTGATGAACAGCATGTGTGCGCCGACGATCGACTGGCGAATCCGGTCCACCGCTTCTTCCGCAGCGGCACGTCCGGCTTCGGGCTTGGCGCCTGCACCCAACCCCGTGATGCCGAGTTGAATCAATTGATGCGCGGCAGAGCGGTTCAGCGCCTGCGCGTCAGTGTTCGCGCAGACGAACTCGACGCCTTGCACGTTCTCCGAAATCATGTGCTCGACGGCGTTGCCGCCGCCGCCACCGACGCCGATGACCTTGATCTGCGTGCCGAGGTCGAATTCTTCGATCAGTTCGATTGCCATGTTGTTTCTCCTGTCCCAGATTGACGTTGCATTGAGTCTTGTGGCCCGTTGATTGCGGACTCGAATCGAAGTCCACTGCGCCAACCCGGCGGGTCGCGCCCGCGTTGGCCAGCGGGTGACCCGCCCTGCGATGTTGCTGTGTTCATGACACCTTCCTCCCTGTGGTCGACTCTTCAGAAATTGCCGAGAAACCAGTCCTTGATGCGCCCGACGAGCGTCTTCACCGAACCCGCTTGCTGCGACGCGCGCAGGCCGCGCGTACGCCCCAAACGCGCCTCCTCCAACAAACCCATCACGGTGGCCGAGCGCGGGTTCGCGACCATGTCGTGCAGCGCGCCGCTGTAAGTCGGGTTGCCGCGCCGCACCGGCTTCAAGAAGATGTCTTCGCCGAGCTCAACCATGCCCGGCATGACCGCCGAGCCGCCGCAGATGACGATTCCTGACGACAACAATTCTTCGCAGCCCGATTCGCGAATCACCTGGTGCACGAGCGAATAGATTTCTTCGACACGCGGCTCGATCACGCCGGCCAGCGCTTGGCGCGAGAGCATTCGCGGCGGCCGATCCCCCAGGCCCGGCACTTCGAGTTGGCCCGCCGGGTCGGCGAGCAGTTGCTTGGCCACGCCGTATTCGATCTTGATCGACTCGGCGTCTTTCGTCGGCGTGCGCAGCGCCATCGCGATGTCGCTCGTGATCAAGTCGCCCGCGATCGGGATCACGGCGGTGTGGCGAATCGCACCGTCGGTGAAGATTGCGATGTCGGTCGTGCCCGCGCCGATGTCGACGAGCGCCACGCCGAGCTGCTTCTCGTCTTCCGTCAGCACCGCGTGGCTCGACGCACTCGGGTTCAGCACCAACTGGTCAACTTCCAGGCCGCAGCGGCGCACGCATTTGAGAATGTTCTCGGCCGCACTCTGCGCGCCGGTGACGATGTGCACTTTCACCTCCAAGCGCCCGCCGCTCATGCCGATCGGTTCTTTCACCTCGTGGCCGTCGATCACGAACTCTTGCGGCTCGACCAACAACAGGCGCTGATCATTCGGGATGTTGATCGCCTTGGCGGTCTCCACCACACGCGCCACGTCGACCGGCGTCACTTCCTTGTCGCGAACGATCACCATACCGGTGGAGTTCTGACCGCGGATGTGGCTGCCCGTGATGCCCGTGTAGACGCGCGTGATCTTGCAGTCGGCCATCATCTCGGCCTCTTTCAGCGCCTGCTGGATCGACTGCACGGTCGCGTCGATGTTGACGACGACGCCCCGCTTCAAGCCGTGCGTCGGCGCGACCCCGAGGCCGGCAATGCGCAATTGCCCGTCAGGCAGCACTTCGGCAACGACGGCCATCACCTTGGCCGAGCCGATGTCCAGGCCGACGACGAGATCTTTGTAGTCTTTGGCCATGCGATCAGTTTCTGCCTGCTGGACTTGGCGTTTCATTCACGGTGGAGATTCCCTTCAGTCGAACGGCGTAACCCTGGTCATGGCGCAGATCGGCGTAGAGCAGCGGGCGCTCATAGCGAGCGATCACGCCGCCGACGGTGCGCACGAACTGCTCGGTGCGCTGTACCAGTTCGGCTTCGCTGCCCCGGCCGAGCTCGACGCTTGCGCCGGCGTCGAGCTGCATCGCCCAGGTGCCGCGCCCCGAGAGGCTCAGCGTCCTGATGCGCATCTTCACGCTGGAGAGCACCGGCGCCAGACGCTGCAGCAGCGCGAGCATGGCCGGCGCACTGCCGTCCGGGCCGTGCAAAGTGGGCAGGTCTTCGTCTTCCACGTCGCCCAGGTTCGCGGCAAAGACCTCGCCGTGGCTGTTCACGAGCAGGTCGTCGTCGTTGCCCCACAGCGCCGCCGCGCGGTGCTCCTCCAGATGCACGGCCAGGCGATTCGGCCAGAGGCGGTAGATCACGGCGTGGCGCACCCAGGGCGCTTCCTCGAGTGCGCGCCGCGCCGTTGCCAGGTCGAGCGTGAAGAAGTTGCCCGTCAGGCCGGCACGGACATGGGCACGCAGCGTCGCTGCGCTGTTGCGCGCCACATCGCCGTCGATGTGCACGGCGCGAATTCCGAACGTCGGCTGGCGCATCACCCAGAGCAGCGCAATCGCGAGCAGCGCACCGCCGGCGACGAGCGCAAGAAAGGCGGCGGTCGCGTTCATGGCACGCACGTCGGCGGGCAGAATCGGCGAAGGGGCTGGCGTTCGAGGCATCGGATCACGCATCCAGCGTCGAGTCGGTGAGCAGTTGCAGGCACAGTTGCGGGTAGTCGATGCCGGCCGCCTTGGCAGCCATCGGTACCAGCGAATGCGACGTCATTCCCGGACTCGTGTTGAGCTCCAGCAGGAACGGCTTGCGGTCAGCGGCGCGCATCATCACGTCAATGCGGCCCCAGCCCCGGCATTGCAGGCCACGATACGCGGCGAGCGCCAGCGCCTGCACCTGCGCCTCTTCGGCGGCCGCGAGCCCGCTCGGGCAAAGGTAGCGCGTCGCGTCGCTGAAATATTTGTGCTCGTAGTCGTAGTTGCCGGCCGGCGCGACGATGCGGATCACCGGCAGCGCGCGCGCCCTTGCGCCGCTGCCGAGCACGGCGCAGGTGAGTTCCTCGCCGGCGATGAATTCCTCGCACAGCAAATCGGGGTCGTAGCGCGTCGCCAGCGCGACCGCGTCTTGCATCTGCGAATAGCCCTCGACCTTGGTGATGCCGATCGACGAGCCTTCGCGCGGCGGCTTCACGATCAGGGGCAGGCCGAGTTCGTCGGGAGCGCCGTGAATGCGCTCGCGCGTTTGCTCCTCTGGGGTCAGGCACATGTAGCGTGGCGTCGCCAGCCCTTGGGCAATCCAGACGCGCTTGGTCATGACCTTGTCCATCGCGATCGCGCACGCCATCACGCCCGAGCCCGTGTAGGGGATTCGCAGCAGTTCCAGTGCGCCTTGCACCGTGCCGTCTTCACCGCGCCGGCCGTGCAGCGCAACGAAACAGCGCGCGACCCCTTCGCGCTTGAGTTCCGACAGGTCGCGCTCGGCGGGGTCGAAGGCGAACGCGTCCACGCCCAACGATTGGAGTGCTGCCAGAACGCCGGCGCCCGACAACTTGGAAATCTCGCGCTCGGCCGAGGTGCCGCCCATCAGCACGGCGACTTTGCCCAACGCTGCGGCGCCTGTTCTCACGCGGTTGCTCATACGTGCCCTTTCAACAGTTCCAGCACCGACGGCGACACATTGCCCATCGAGCCCGCGCCCATCGCGATCACGACGTCGCCGGCGCGCGCCTGCTCGGCGATCGCTTGCGGCATCGCGCCGATGTCATCAACGAAGATCGGATCCACCTTCCCCGCGACGCGCAAGGCGTGCGCGAGGGCACGACCGTCGGCCGCCGGAATCGGCGACTCGCCCGCGGAGTACACATCGGCGAGCAACACCGCATCGGCCTGGCCCAACACCTTGACGAAGTCTTCGAAGCAATCGCGGGTTCGCGTGTAGCGGTGCGGCTGGAAGGCGAGCAGTACGCGCCGGCCCGGGAACGCACCGCGCGCCGCCTCGAGCGTTGCCGCCATTTCGGCAGGATGGTGGCCGTAGTCGTCGATCAAGGTGAACAAGCCGCCGCCCGCGGCAGCGCTCACCGGCAGCTCGCCGTAGCGCTGGAAACGCCGGCCCACACCGCGGAACTCCGCCAACCCTTGCACGAGAGGCGGATCCGCGAGCTCGAGCTCGGTGGCCACGCCGATCGTCGCCAACGCGTTGAGCACGTTGTGCCTGCCCGGCAGGTTCAGAGTGATGCGCAGGTCCGGCAGACGCACGCCGTTGCGCCGCTGCGCAGTGAACGTCATCGTGCCGCCCTCGATCGCGGCGACGTCGACGGCGCGGATCATCGCGTCTTCGCCGAAGCCGTAGGTCACGACCGGGCGCGAAATCATCGGCAGCACGGAACGCACGCCGGCGTCGTCGCTGCACAGGATCGCGGCGCCGTAAAACGGCAGGCGGTGGATGAATTCGACGAAGGCGTGCTTGAGCCGCGCGAAGTCGTGGCCGTAGGTCTCCATGTGATCCGTGTCGATGTTCGTCACCACCGCCATCACCGGCATCAGGTTGAGGAAGGAACCGTCCGACTCGTCGGCTTCGACGACGATGTAGTCGCCCGAGCCGAGGCGCGAATTCGCCCCTGCCGAGTTGAGCCGGCCGCCGATGACGAAGGTCGGGTCCAGACCGGCCTGCGCGAGCACGCTCGCGACGAGGCTCGTCGTCGTCGTCTTGCCGTGGGTTCCGGCGATTGCGATGCCCTGCTTGAGCCGCATCAGCTCGGCGAGCATCACGGCGCGCGCGACGATGGGCACGCGCTGCGCGCGTGCCGCAGTCACTTCGATGTTGTCGCCCTTCACCGCGGTGGAAACGACGACCGCCTGCGCGCCCCGGATGTGCGTCGCCGCGTGACCCACCCACACCTTGATGCCCAGGCTGGAGAGGCGTTGCAGCGTCGCACTGTCGCCCTGGTCCGAGCCCGACACCGTGTAGCCCAGGTTGTGCAGGATTTCGGCAATGCCGCTCATGCCTGCGCCGCCCACGCCGACCAAATGGATGTGCTTGACGGCGTGCTTCATGCGGCCACCGATGCGAGACGTTCGATTTGATCGGCCACCCGCGCCGCGGCACGCGGTCTGGCGAGTGCGCGCGCACGCTCGGCGATCGCGAGCAAGCGTTCGCGGGTCAGTCCAGCCAGCAATTCGGCAAGCTTGGCCGACGTCAGTTCGATTTGCGGCACATGAATTCCGGCGTCTTGCGACGCCAGCCACTGCGCGTTGTCACGCTGGTGCGATGTCGTGCTGACGATCAGGGGCACGAGCACCGCGGCGACCCCCGCCGCGCACAACTCGCTCACCGTCACGGCGCCGGCGCGGCAGATCATCACGTCGCATTGCGCAAGCTGTTGCGCCATGTCGTCGATGAAAGGCGCGACGTCGGCGCGAACGCCAAGGCGCTGGTAAAGCGCGCGCACTTCGTCGTGCTGCGCGGCTCCCGTCTGATGCATCACATGCGGGCGTTGCGCCTGCGTCAACAAGGCCAGCGCCTGCGGCACGGATTGATTGAGCACCTTGGCGCCGAGGCTGCCGCCGATGACGAGCAACCGCAACACCCCGGCGCGGCCGGCGAAACGCTGCGCCGGCGCGGGCAAGGCTTCGATTTCGTCGCGCACCGGATTCCCGGTGACTGTGGCGTTGCGCGCGCGCGTTGCCGCTTCGCCGGCAAAACCGAAGGCCACGCCATCGGCGAGCGGCAACAGCAGCTTGTTGCTGAGCAGCAGCGTCGCGTCAGCGTTCACGAGGAACAAGGGTCGGCCCAGCAGCGACGCCATCACGCCGCCAGGGAAACACACATAGCCGCCCATGCCGAGCACCGCCGCGGCGCGGCGCCGGCGCAGGATCTGCAGGCAGCTCCAGAACGCGCCGAGCAGGCGCAGGCCACCGGTGAGCGTGTACAGAAGGCCTTTGCCGCGCACGCCGCTGAACGCGATCGTGTCGAGCGCAATGCCGCTGGGTGGGACGAGCCGGTTCTCCATGCCGGTTCGCGTGCCGAGCCAACTCACGCTCCAGCCGCGCGATTGCATTTCGCGCGCCACCGCGAGTCCCGGAATCACGTGGCCTCCGGTCCCCGCTGCCATGACGACAAGATGCCGAGTCATGCGCGGCCCCCACGCATGAGTTGTCGATTTTCGACGTCAACTCTGAGCACGATGGCCAAAGCGATGAGATTCATCAGAATCGCCGAGCCCCCGTAGCTCATCAAGGGTAGGGTCAACCCCTTAGTGGGCAAGACGCCAAGGTTCACCCCCATGTTGATGAACGACTGGCCGGCAAACCAGATGGCGATGCCTTGGGCGAACAGGCCGGCGAACAGGCGGTCCATCGCGATCGCCTGGCGCCCGATCGCAAAAAGACGCCGCGCGAG
>JBEBHW010000731.1:0-2298 GCA_040081145.1 Burkholderiaceae bacterium | reverse complement strand
TTCTGGCCGCTGCTGATCGTTGCTTTTGTTGGCACGCTGAACCCGGGCTCGGGCGACGTGAGCGTATTCCTGCCGCTCGAACATTCGCGCCTCGCCGGTGCTGCGTCAGGCGCGGCGCGCACCACCTTGTTCGCGCGCTACAGCCTGCTCGCCTCGCTGAGCGCGGCCTTCGGTGCCCTCGCCGCCGCGGTGCCGGCCTGGTTGATGGCACACGCCGGGCTCGACGAGCTTGCGGCGTTGCGCTGCATGTTCATCGGGTACGCCGGTGCGGGTGCGGCGCTGTTTGTTCTGTATCGCCGCTTGCCGGTCGCGCCCGCAAGCGCGGCGGCTGCCCCAAGTACGCCGCTGCGCGAATCGCGTGCGATCGTGATCAAGCTCGCCGTGCTGTTTTCGGTGGATTCGTTCGCCGGCGGCCTGGTCGTGAACAGCCTGATGGCGCTGTGGCTGATGCAGCGCTTCGGCTTGGCGCCCGGGGAAACGGGATTGCTTTTTTTCGCCACCGGCCTGCTCGCCGCGGCGTCGATGGGGGCTGCGCCGTGGGTCGCGAAGCGCATCGGCCTGCTCAACACGATGGTCTTCACGCACATCCCGGCAAACGTCTGCCTGGTCCTGGCCGCGCTCGCGCCCAATCTGCCGCTGGCCCTGGCGCTGCTGCTCGTGCGCAGCGCCTTGTCGCAAATGGACGTTCCCACGCGCAGCGCGTTCGTGATGAGCGTCGTCACGCCGGCGGAACGCGCTGCGGCGGCAAGCCTGACGGCGGTGCCACGCAGTCTGGCTTCGGCGCTCGGCCCGAGCCTGGGCGGCGCGCTGTTTGCATCGGGCTGGCTCGCTGCACCGCTGCTGGCCAGCGGCGCGCTCAAGATCGCCTACGACGTGACGCTGTGGTATGCGTGCCGCGATCACGATCTCGATGCGTCATGAGTGCCCCCAAGGCGACACAAACGTCGCCGCCATTCGGCGCGCGACAGCGCAGCTCGGCAAGGCTGCCGGATCTACTCAGGAGTCGCGTACGATGCGGTCGCATTGATTTTCTGCGCCCGCGGGCGAACCGACCATGCCATTGGAAACCATAGAACTCCACCCTGCCGGCCAAGCCGTCGCGAGCGTCATCATCCTGCACGGCCTGGGTGCCGACGGCACGGACTTCCTGAGCTTCGGCGATCAGCTCGATTTATCGACGCTCGGCCCGGTGCGTTTCATCCTGCCACGCGCAGCGGTACGCCCGGTGACGATCAACAACGGCTACAAGATGCGTGCCTGGTACGACATCCTGGGCACGCAGCTCGACCGGCGCGAAGACGAAGCGGGTTTGCGCGAATCGATGCGCGAAGTTCAGGCGCTGATCGACCGGGAACGAGCGCGCGGCGTGGCCGCGCAGCGCATCGTGCTCGGCGGCTTTTCGCAAGGCTGCGCGATGACGCTGCTCGCGGGTCTGCGTTACCCCGAGCGCCTGGGCGGTCTGGTGTGCATGTCGGGCTACTTGCCGCTGGCGGGCAGCACTGCAGCTGAGCGCCACGACGCGAATGCGCTGGTGCCGATCTTCATGGCGCATGGCAAGCGCGACCCGATGATCGCCTTGGACCGCGCGAGCGCGTCGCGCGACGCACTTGTCAAACTGGGTTATGCAGTGGACTGGCACGAGTACCCGATGGAGCACTCGGTGTGTCAGGAAGAAATCGAGGCGCTGAACGCATGGCTGTTGAAGGTGCTGCGCTGAGGCTGCGCGTTCAGTGGTCTTCGATGCGCGCGTGCGATTCTTCGGCCAGCTCTCCCGTATCGGGATCGACCCACCCGGCCACACCCAGTTCGTCCTCGGCTTCTTCGAGGGTTTCACCGGGCTCCAGGCCGTCATCGGCGGCGGCATGCATGTCGGCCAGTGCGTCAGCCGCTGTCGCAAACGGCCCGAATTGCTGGCTGGCCTGCTCGGCCAACCAGTACCAGCCGTCGGGGTGCTGAATCACGGCGCCGAGGTCGGGCGGAGAGAGGTCACCCGACGCCGTGTCTTCAACGGCGGGTTCGGGTTGGATGGGCGGCTTGCGACGAGGTGCGGACATGACGCTGACTCCTTGCGACGCCCAATGGTAGCGCCCCGCGGTGCGAAAATCCGGGAGAATGGCGAGGAGGATGCAGCCCATGATTCCGGCAGACCCCGTTGACGTTGTGCAAGCACAACTCGAAGCGTACAACGCCCGAGATCTCGAGCGCTTTCTCGCGACCTACAGCGACTCCGTCATTGTGTACCGCCCGCCCGCGCGCGAGGCGTCGATTTCAGGCAAGCCACAGCTCGCGCGCTTTTAC
>JBEBHW010000071.1:0-10338 GCA_040081145.1 Burkholderiaceae bacterium | reverse complement strand
CTCCTGGCAGTTCCCGCAAGGGGGCATCAAGTACGGCGAGACGCCCGAGCAGGCGATGTTCCGTGAGCTGCACGAGGAAGTCGGGCTGTTGCCCGACCACGTTCGCGTCGTTGCGCGGACTCGCGACTGGTTGCGCTATGAGGTTCCGGATCATTACATTCGTCGCGACGCCCGCGGCCATTACAGGGGTCAGAAGCAAATCTGGTTCCTGCTGCAGTTGACCGGCCATGACAGCGACATGAATCTTCGGGCCAGCGAGCATCCCGAGTTCGACGCGTGGCGCTGGAACGAGTACTGGGTGCCGCTCGAGTCGGTGATCGACTTCAAGCGCGACGTCTATCAATTGGCGTTGACTGAACTGGCTCGCTTCATCCCGAGAGGGCACCCGCAGAACCGCTACCTGCGATCGCGCATGCGCCACGCCCAGGGCGCCCCGGCCAACCCGGAGCCGACCCCGGGCCCAGGCAGCTTCGCGCAGGATGGCGACTCCGCATCGTCCGCGTCGCCGCAGGACACGCCTCCTGCCTGAGGTCACACCAGCACGAGGTTGTCGCGGTGGATCATTTCGGGCTCGCCCGTGAATCCGAGCAGCCCCTCGAAAGCCGACGAGGGCTTGCGTGCAATCAGCCTGGCTTCGGAACTGCTGTAGTTCGCCAGACCACGGGCCACCTCAAGCGCTGCGCTGCTGCGCACCGCGATGACGTCGCCGCGCCGGAACTCGCCCATGACTTGCGTGACCCCCACAGGCAGCAGGCTCTTGCCTTCGTCGCGAACCTTGCGCAGCGCGCCTTCGTCGATCACGACGGCGCCACGCAGTTGAAGATGATCGGCCATCCACTGCTTGCGCGCGGCGAGTTTCTGCGTCGGCGCGGTGAGCAAGGTCCCGATCGCCTCGCCCTGTGAAAGACGGGTGAGGACGTCGGGCTCGCGTCCGCAGGCAATCACAGTGGACGCGCCGCTGCTTGCGGCGCGCTTGGCGGCGAGCACCTTCGTGATCATTCCTCCACGGCCGATGGCGCTGCCGGCGCCGCTTGCCATGGCCTCGAGATCCGCCGCGCCGGCGCTGGCGCTTTCGATCAACCTGGCGCTCGGGTCGGTGCGCGGATCCGCGGAGTACAGGCCCGTCTGATCGGTGAGGATGATGAGGACATCGGCTTCGATCAGGTTCGCGACGAGCGCGCCGAGCGTGTCGTTGTCGCCGAACTTGATCTCGTCGTTGACCACCGTATCGTTTTCGTTGATCACGGGAACGACCTTGAGGCGCAGCAAGGTCAGCAGCGTCGAACGCGCGTTGAGGTAGCGCTCGCGATCGGCCAAGTCGGCGTGCGTGAGCAAAACCTGGGCACTGACCATGCCCTGCTCGCGCAACTTCGATTCGTAGATTTGTGCCAAGCCCATTTGGCCGACCGCCGCCGCCGCTTGGAGCTCATGAATTTCACGCGGCCGCGCAGCCCAGCCCAGGCGTTTCATGCCTTCGGCGATGGCGCCGCTGGAGACCATGAGCACTTCGCGCCCTTGACTTGCGAGCTGCGCCATTTGGCGGCACCAGTTGCCCACCGCCACTGCATCGACGCCGCGCCCTTCATCGGTCACCAGGCTGGAGCCGACCTTGACGACGATGCGCTTCGCGCTTTGCAGAATGCCGGCCACAACGCCCCTCTAACGCGTGTCGTCGGCTGCGACGGAGAAGCGCAGGTCCGGTTCGGGGATGGGCGGATTTTTTATGACGGCGATGCGCTCGTAGGCCGCGCGAATCAAGGGTTCGAGGCCGGTTCGCGCGAGGGCCGAGATCGCGAACACCTGACCCTTCCAGCGCAGCCGCTTGAGCATGGACTTGATCCGCGCCTCGAGTTCGCCCTCAGGCACCATGTCGATCTTGTTCAGGATCAGCCAGCGTTCCTTGTCCATCAATGACGCGTCGAATTTGCGCAGCTCGCGTGCAATGATTCTGACCTGATCCACTGGGTCGACGCCCTCTTCGAACGGGGCGAGGTCGACGACGTGAAAGAGCAGCTGCGTGCGTTGCAGGTGGCGCAAGAATTGATGCCCGAGCCCGGCGCCCTCGGCGGCGCCTTCGATGAGCCCCGGAATGTCGGCGATGACAAAACTCTGCTCGGGACCGACCCGCACGACGCCGAGATTGGGGTGCAAGGTCGTGAACGGATAGTCGGCAATCTTGGGGCGGGCGTTGGAGACTGCGGCGATCAGCGTCGACTTTCCGGCATTGGGCATGCCGAGCAGGCCCACGTCGGCCAAGACACGCAGTTCGAGGCGCAACTTTTTTTGCTCGCCGGGCCAACCGACGGTCTTCTGCCGAGGCGCCCGGTTCGTGCTGCTCTTGAAGTGGAGGTTGCCGAACCCGCCGTCTCCGCCTTTGACGATTTGCACTCGCTCGTCGGGCACCAGGAGTTCCGCAATCGTTTCGCCGGTCTCGGCGTCGGCGATGATCGTTCCCATCGGCATGCGCAGGATGATGTCTTGCGCAGCGGCACCATACTGATCGGCGCCGCGCCCGTTTTCCCCATTGCGTGCAGCGTGTTTTCGCGCATAGCGAAAGTCGATCAAGGTATTCAGGTTGCGGTCACCCACGGCGTAGACGCTGCCGCCGCGCCCGCCGTCGCCGCCGTCCGGGCCGCCAAAGGGAATGAACTTCTCGCGACGAAAGCTCATGCAGCCACTGCCGCCGTTCCCGGCAATGACTTCGATGGTCGCCTCGTCGATGAATTTCATGATCGATTCTTCAAGGTCGCAGCGCAGCCCTTATGGAGCGGCGCCAAGAAAAAAGCCCCGGGTCGCACCGAGGCTTTTCCGCGGCGCAATGGCTTGACTAGCTCGGCTGAACGCTGACCGTCTGCCGGTTCAACGGGCCCTTGACGGCAAAGCTCACCTTGCCGTCGATCAACGCGAACAGCGTATGGTCGCGGCCGATGGCCACATTCGTTCCCGGATGAAACTTGGTGCCGCGCTGGCGCACGATGATGGATCCCGCAGGAATCTCTTGCCCACCGAAGACCTTCACGCCCAACATCTTGGGCTGCGAGTCACGACCGTTTCGCGTCGAGCCGCCGCCTTTTTTCTGTGCCATTTGTCGACTCCTGAGAAATTAAGCTGTCGAAATCAAGCGTTGATGGCGCCGATTTCCAGCTCAGTGAATGCCTGGCGGTGCCCTTGGCGCTTCTGGTAGTGCTTGCGCCGCCGCATCTTGAAAATTCGAACCTTGTCGTGGCGCCCCTGAGAGAGCACTCGCGCCACCACGCTGGCGCCGGCGACCCAAGGCGCGCCAACCGACAACTCGGCGCCGCTGCCGACGGCCAGCACCCGATCGAGCACGACCTCTTGCCCGACGTCGGCGACAATTTTCTCGACCTTGATTTTTTCGCCGGTGGCGACCCGGTATTGCTTGCCGCCGGTTTTGATGACTGCGTACATTTCTGCCCCTCGCACTGCGCCTGATCCACCCCTGCGCAGCGTTGCACTGCTCCAAGGCGAAGCCGGCGAGTATAGCAGCGGACGGCCCGCACCGGCGCAGCGCCGCTCGCAGCGCAAGAGTCTGCAGGGCAGGGTTGCAATCGAGCAGCCGGAGCGCAACGCGGCATTTCTATAATGCGGCGCTGTCCCTTCATAGCGTGCGCGTGCAAACTCAAACAAATCTCGACCCCCCCTCGGCGTCGTTGGCTCAGACCTTGATCTCCGCCGAGATGCGCGAAGTCGACGCGGTGATCCACCGCCGGTTGGCTTCTGACGTCGTGTTGATCAACCAGATCGCACAACACATCATCAGCGCCGGCGGCAAACGCATGAGGCCCATGTTGGTGCTGCTGTTTGCGGGCGCGCTCGGGTTTCGCGGGCCCGAGCGCTTCGAACTTGCGGCGACCGTCGAATTCATTCACACCGCGACCTTGTTGCACGACGACGTGGTCGACGAGTCGGCATTGCGGCGCGGTCGCCAGACCGCCAACTCGATGTTCGGCAATTCGGCGAGCGTGCTGGTGGGCGACTTTGTCTACTCGCGCGCCTTTCAAATGATGGTCTCGATCGACAACATGCGCGTGCTCGAGATCCTGGCGGACGCGACCAACGTCATTGCGGAAGGCGAAGTCCTGCAACTCATGAACATGCACGACCCGGATCTGAGCGTGGAGGACTATTTGCGTGTCATCCGCTTCAAGACTGCCAAGTTGTTCGAGGCGAGTGCGCGCATCGGCGCCGTGCTCGCCAACGCGGATCCGACAGTCGAAGAATCGTGTGCCTCGTTCGGCCGCTCGCTGGGCACGGCCTTCCAACTCGTCGATGACCTGCTCGACTACGAAGGTGCGACGTCCGAGCTGGGCAAGAACGTCGGCGACGACTTGCGCGAAGGCAAACCGACCTTGCCGCTATTGATCGCCATGGAGCGCGGCACGGCAGCGGAACGCGCCTTGATCAGGGCGGCGATCCAGAACGGCGAAGTCGATCGGCTGCCCGACGTCGTCGACATCGTCCGGCACACCGGCGCGGTGGCGGCAACGCGTGCGGCGGCCAGGGACGAGGCCGACAAGGCGAGCCGGAATCTGAACGGGCTGCCTCCGTCGGTTTATCGGGATGCTCTGGTAGACTCCTGCGCTCGGTCCGTCGAGCGCTCTTTCTGAGTTCAAGGCAATTGAGCGGCAGCGTTGCGGCGCGACTGAAATACGGGGTGTAGCTTAGCCTGGTAGAGCGCTACGTTCGGGACGTAGAGGCCGGAGGTTCGAATCCTCTCACCCCGACCACGGTTGGTGCTTTTCCCGATGGCTCTGTGCGACTGTGCTCAACTTGTTGCAAGTTGCCGTTGCCGCCGCTGTGAGATGTTGACGCCGCACCTCGTGGTTTGGCGTTTACAGGCTGCTGCGATTCGGCGATGATCGTGCAGTTTTCCCCAGTTCGGAATCGAGCACACGTATCTTGGATACCTTGGCAGAAGCCCCGCAGTCTGCGCTGTCAGGTGTAGCGCGCGTGCTCGTGCACGCCGGCAAGCTGAACGCGAAGGCGGCGGAAGAACTGGTGCGATCGGCGAAGGACAGGCGCACGAGCTTCATCGCTTCGGTGATCGCGGCGGGCGCTGTGTCTCCCGCAGACCTTGCGCACACCTTGTCCAATGCGTTGGCGCTGCCTCTGTTCGACTTGGGCGCGGCAGATATTCAGCGCTTGCCGCGCAACGTCGTCGACCCGAAGCTCGCCGCGCAGTATCAAATCATCGTGCTGGGAAAGCGCGGCAGCCGGTTGTTCATCGGCGGCGCCGACCCGACCGATCAGGAGGCCGTCGAGCGCATCAAGTTCGCGACCCAGCTGGCGCCCGAATGGGTGATTGTCGAGCACGACAAGCTGTCGAAGATCCTCGAGGGGTCGACGGCCACGGCCACCGAATCGCTGGAGACGCTGACCTCAGGGGACTTCGAATTCGACGTCACCGACGACGTCACGACGCAGCAGGAATCCGCAGAGGCCGCCCCCGACGTCGAAGACGCGCCGGTGGTTCGTTTTCTGCAAAAAATGTTGATCGATGCGATCAACGCGCGCGCGTCGGACTTGCACTTCGAACCCTACGAATACCACTACCGGGTGCGCTTTCGCGTTGACGGCGAATTGCGCGAGATTACCCAGCCGCCGATCGCCATCAAAGACAAGCTCGCCTCGCGAATCAAAGTCATTTCGCGCCTGGACATCGCCGAGAAACGCGTCCCGCAAGACGGCCGGATGAAGCTCAAGTTCGGCAACAAGGCGATCGACTTTCGCGTCAGCACTTTGCCCACGCTGTTCGGCGAGAAGATCGTGATCCGGATCCTCGACCCGTCGAGCGCCAAACTTGGTATCGAGGCGCTGGGCTACGAGAAAATCGAAAAAGACCGCCTGCTCAAGGCGATCGGCCGGCCCTACGGCATGGTGCTCGTCACGGGTCCCACCGGCAGCGGCAAGACGGTGTCGCTCTATACGTGTCTCAACATTCTGAATCAACCGGGAGTCAACATTGCGACGGTCGAAGACCCGGCGGAAATCAACTTGCCCGGCATCAACCAGGTCAACGTGAACGACAAGGCTGGGCTGAACTTTGCGGTCGCGCTCAAGTCGTTCTTGCGCCAGGACCCGGACATCATCATGGTGGGCGAAATCCGCGATCGCGAAACTGCTGAAATCGCGATCAAGGCTGCGCAGACCGGCCACATGGTGATGTCGACCTTGCACACCAACGACGCACCCACCACGCTCACGCGCTTGCTCAACATGGAGATCGCGCCGTTCAACATTGCCTCGAGTGTGCTGCTGATCACGGCGCAGCGCCTGGCCAGAAAACTGTGCGAGAACTGCAAGACGCTTGCCGACTATCCGCGCGAGGCGATGCTCAAGGCGGGGTTCAGGGAGTCCGATGTCGACGGCACCTGGAAGCCCTACCGCGCTGTCGGTTGTTCATCCTGCAGCAATGGCTACAAAGGTCGTGTCGGCATCTACCAAGTCATGCCGATCTCGGAAGAAATCCAGCGCATCATCCTGGCCGAAGGCACGTCAATGGACATCGCCGCGCAGGCGCAGCGTGAAAACGTGCGCGATCTTCGCCAGTCGGGATTGATCAAAGTACGCGCGGGAGTGACCACACTCGAAGAAGTCATCGCGGTGACGAACGAGTAGCCGACAACAACCTAGGGACGGGGAACGGAGTCCCCGTAAGCATCATGGCGACAGCAACAGCCGTAAAGAGCCTCAAGGAAATCGTCTTCGAGTGGGAAGGCAAGGACAAGAACGGCAAAGTCGTTCGCGGCGAGATGCGTGCCGGCGGCGAAGCCATGGTCAGCGCGAGCATGCGCCGCCAGGGCATTCTCGTCACCAAGGTGAAAAAACGCCGCTTGAGCGGCGGGCGCTCGATCAAGCAAAAAGACATCGCAATCTTCACGCGCCAGCTCGCCACCATGATGCGCGCCGGCGTTCCGCTCATCCAGTCGTTTGACATCGTTGCGCGCGGCAGCTCGAACCCGCGTTTGACGCGCATGCTCACCGACATCCGCAGCGACGTTGAAACCGGAACGAGCTTGTCCGCGGCGTTTCGCAAACACCCGCTTTACTTCGACTCGCTGTACTGCAATCTGGTCGAAGCCGGCGAAGCCGGCGGCATCCTGGAGGCCTTGCTCGAACGCTTGGCCGTGTACCAGGAAAAGACGATGGCGATCAAGAACAAGATCCGCTCCGCGATGATTTACCCGATGGCCGTGCTTGTCGTCGCATTCGTCGTCGTTTGCGTCATCATGATCTTCGTCATCCCCGCCTTCAAGGACGTGTTCAAGTCCTTCGGCGCGGATTTGCCGGCCCCGACGATGCTTGTTATCGCGATGTCGGAATTTTTCGTCAAGTACTGGTACTTGATCTTCGGCATCCTCGGCGGTGGGGTCTACGTCTTCTTCGAGTCGTGGAAGCGTTCGCCGCGCATGCAGAAGGTCATGGACCGGATGTTGCTGCGAGCGCCCGTGTTCGGTGATCTCGTCATGAAATCCTCAGTCGCGCGCTGGACGCGCACGCTCTCGACGATGTTCGCCGCCGGCGTGCCTTTGGTCGAAGCCCTCGACTCGGTGGGCGGTGCCTCCGGCAACGCGGTGTACGCCGAAGCCACGGAGCAGATTCAGAAGGACGTGTCGACGGGCTCGGCGCTGACGACATCCATGCAGACCACAGGCGTGTTTCCCACCATGGTGATTCAAATGTGCGCGATCGGCGAAGAATCAGGTTCGCTCGATCAGATGCTCGGCAAGGCCGCGGAATTCTTCGAAGACGAAGTCGACGAAGCGGTGAAGGGCCTGTCGAGCTTGCTGGAACCTTTCATCATCGTGATCCTGGGCACACTGATCGGTGGCATCGTTGTCGCGATGTACTTGCCGATCTTCAAACTCGGCGCCGTGGTCTGAGCCGCGGCGATGGATCCGCGAGTCACCGAGTTTTTGCTCTCGCCCTGGGGTTTGCTGCTGCTGGGCCTGTGCATCGGCAGCTTCCTCAACGTCGTCGTGCATCGCTTGCCGCTCATGCTCGAGCGCGGCTGGAGACTCGAAAGCGCGGAAATGTTGGGCGTCAAGGTCGACGAGCCCGAGGCAGTGACCTTGACCCAGCCGCGCTCGCGTTGCCCCGCGTGTGGGCATGCGATTTCCTGGCATCAGAATATTCCGGTCCTCAGCTTCCTCTGGCTGCGCGGCAAGTGCGCCGCGTGCAAGAAGCGCATCGCGGCGCGCTACCCGCTGATTGAGATCGCCACCGGGGTGCTGTTCGCCGCACTGGGCTGGCGATTCGGCGCGATGCCGGTCGTCTTGTTGTGGTGCGCATTCGCGGCAACACTCGTCGCGCTCGCGGCCATTGACTGGGACACGACGCTGTTGCCGGACAATTTGACGCTGCCCTTGCTCTGGGCCGGATTGGTGGCGAGTGCCTTGGGGTGGACGCTGCCGCTCAGCGACGCTTTGTGGGGTGCCGTCGCCGGCTACCTGTCGCTGTGGAGCGTGTATTGGCTTTTCAAGCTCACTACCGGCAAAGAGGGCATGGGCTTTGGTGACTTCAAGCTTCTTGCTGCACTGGGCGCTTGGCTGGGCCTCAAAATGATTCTTCCCATCGTGCTCGCGGCATCGATGCTCGGCGCCGTCGTCGGCCTGGTCATGAAAGTTGGCGGAAGCCTGCGCGAAGGGCGCTACGTTCCGTTCGGGCCTTTTCTCGCCGGGGCCGGCCTGGTCGTGCTGTTTGCCGGCCAGGCGCGCGTGTTGAATTGGCTGGGGTGGTGAGCGACGGCGCTTGGCCATGCTGCGCATCGGCCTGACCGGGGGCATTGGCAGCGGCAAAAGCACAGTCGCCGGGCTTCTCACGCAGCACGGAGCGACCCTCGTCGACGCCGACGCGATCTCGCGTCGCTTGACGGAACCCGGTGGTGCGGCGATCGCCGCGCTCGCTGCCGAATTTGGGCCGGAGATCGTCGACGGCACCGGCGCGCTGAACCGCGACCGCATGCGTCAGTTGGTATTTGCCGACATCGCGGCGAAGCGCCTCCTCGAGGCCATCCTGCACCCGATGATAGGCGCCGAGACGCAGCGCCAGGCCGCCGCCGCCACTACCTCGGCCATCGTGTTCGATGTGCCCCTGCTCGTCGAATCGGCGCATTGGCGCGGCCGCGTCGACCACATCCTGGTCGTGGATTGCGAAGAGTCCACGCAGGTGGCACGCGTTCTCGCGCGCTCTGGCTTGGGTGCAGACGCGGTGCTCGCCATCATCGCCCAGCAGGCGAGTCGATCGCTGCGCCGCGCGTGCGCTGACGCAGTCATCTACAACGACGCGATCTCGCTAGAGGATCTGACGCAACACGTCGAAGCGCTCTGGCAAATTTGGGTGCGCCCCAACCCTTGAGCGCGCGCCCAGCGCTTCACGGCGCTGTGGAACAATCGTTCGGCGCAACGGCGAACCTGCCGCGGCATTCGAGTGCACCTGAGAATCGGCGCCGTGATCGTCTACGAATATCCCTTCAACGAAAGCATCCGCACCATGCTGCGCCTCGAACATTTGTTCGAGCGCCTGGGCCAACTCGTCGTTCGCGACAGCGCCGTGGATCATCACTTCGCCCTGGCCACGCTGTTCGAGATCCTTGACGTCGGTTCGCGCGCCGACCTCAAGTCCGACTTGCTCAAGGACCTCGACAAGCAACGCGTCCAGCTCGCCACCTACCGGGGCAACCCATCGATCTCGGAAGCCGCGCTGGATGACGTGATGGCGCGCATCGACGCGGCCTTCAACGCCTTGAACCAGATGCCGGGCAAGGCTGGCGCCGCGCTGGCAAGCAACGACTGGTTGATGGCGATTCGCAGCCGCATCAACATCCCCGGAGGCACCTGCGGCTTTGACCTGCCGGCCTACTTTGCCTGGCAACACGCGGACGCGTCACAGCGGCGCGCCGAACTCGTGCAATGGGCAAAGGGCCTGATGCCAATGGCCGACGCGCTTCAGCTTCTGTTGCGCCTGATTCGCGACGCCGGCGTCCCGCACAAAATGATGGCCGTCGCCGGCCAGTTCCAGCAAAGCCTTCCCGCCGGGCGCGCGCACTTGCTTGCGCGACTGCGCCTGGCCAATGGGGACGACGTGGTTCCCGAAATCAGCGGGCACCGCCTCGTCGTGACGGTGCGAATGCTGCAACCTGACACCGAAGGTAAACTGAGGCCCAGTGTCGTCGACACACCCTTCGAGCTGACGATTTGCACATGAGCACGGCGAAACCTCCGCGCCGCAGAATCGTCACCTGCCCCACGTGCCAGGGCGAGAGCGTCTATGGGCCGGAGAATCCGGCGCGGCCGTTTTGCAGCCAACGCTGCAAGA
>JBEBHW010000730.1:0-2301 GCA_040081145.1 Burkholderiaceae bacterium | reverse complement strand
GGCGACGTGCTCGTGACCGGTGCGACCGGCGGTGTCGGCAGCGTCGCCGTGGCGCTGCTCTCGAAACTGGGGTTTGTCGTGACGGCGGCCACCGGCAAGACCGCGCAGGCGGACTACCTCACGGGTCTCGGAGCGAAGAGCATCATCGACCGCACTGAGCTTGCCGCTGCGGGCAAGCCTTTGCAGAAAGAGCGCTGGGCGGCGGTGGTTGACGCGGTGGGCAGCCACACCCTGGTCAACGCGCTCGCGCAAACCCGCTACGGCGGTGTCGTCGCGGCATGTGGCCTGGCGCAGGGGGCGGACCTGCCGGCGACGGTGATGCCCTTTATCTTGCGCGGCGTCACGCTCGCCGGGGTCGACTCTGTGATGGCCCCGCTGGCGAAGCGCAAAATCGCGTGGCAACGCCTTGCGCAGGACCTGGATCCGGCCAAGCTCGAAACGATGATCGAAGACGTCGCGCTCGACGCTGCCATCGCACGCGCCCATGCCCTCATGCAAGGCGAGGTGCGCGGCCGCATCGTCGTGAAAATCTAGGGAAGACCCGCCATGAAGACCGCATTCGCCGAGTTCCACCGCCGCTCGCTCGCCGACCGCGAAGGCTTCTGGTCCGAGCAAGCCCAGCTCATCGACTGGTATCAGCCATTCACGAAGGTCTGCGACTACAGCAAGCCGCCGTTTGCGCGCTGGTACATCGGCGGCCAAACGAATCTGTGCCACAACGCCGTCGACCGGCACCTCGGGACACGCGCCGAGCAGAACGCGCTGATCTGGGTGTCCACCGAAACCGATCAGGAGAGGGTCTACACATTCCGCGAACTGCATCTCGAGGTGCAGCGCATGGCGGCGATTTTGTTGAGCCTGGGCGTGCGCCAGGGCGACCGCGTATTGATCTACATGCCCATGGTCGCCGAGGCCGCGTTTGCGATGCTCGCCTGCGCGCGCATCGGTGCGATCCACTCGGTCGTGTTCGGCGGTTTCGCCAGCGGCAGCCTGGCGGACCGTATCGACAACGCGACACCCAGCGTCATCGTCAGCGCCGACGCCGGCAGCCGTGCCGGCAAAGTGGTGGCGTACAAGCCCTTGCTCGACGAAGCGATTCGCCTGGCGGCGCACAAGCCGGGCAAGGTGCTGCTGATCGACCGTGGCTTGAGCGCAATGCAGCGCTCGCCGGGGCGCGACGTCGATTACGCGCCCTTGCGCGAGCAGCACTTCAACGCGGTCGTGCCGTGTGTCTGGCTGGACGCCGAACACGTGAGCTACACGCTCTACACGAGCGGCACGACAGGCAAGCCCAAGGGCGTGCAGCGCGACACCGGCGGCTACGCCGTCGCGCTGGCGGCGAGCATCAAGCACATCTTCTGCGGCCTGCCCGGCGAAACCTACTTCTCGACGAGCGACATCGGCTGGGTCGTGGGCCACAGCTACATCGTGTATGGGCCGCTCATTGCCGGCATGGGAACAATCATGTACGAAGGCCTGCCGATCCGCCCCGACGCGGGCATCTGGTGGAGCCTGGTGCAGAAGTACCGCGTCAGCGTCATGTTCAGCGCGCCCACGGCGATTCGCGTGCTGAAGAAGCAGGACCCGAAGTACCTGCGCGAGTACGACTTGAGTTCGTTGAAGGCGCTGTTCCTCGCCGGCGAGCCGCTCGACGAACCCACCGCGAAGTGGATTGCCGACGCGCTGCAAAAACCCATCGTCGACAACTACTGGCAAACCGAAACCGGCTGGCCGATCCTGGCGCTGGCCAACGGCGTGGAGCAGGCCAAGAGCAAGTTCGGCAGCCCCGGCGTGCCGATGTACGGCTACGACGTGCGAATCGTCGATGAAAACACCGGCGTCGAATTGACGGGCGCAAATCAAAAGGGTGTCGTCGCGATCAAGGGCCCGCTGCCGCCGGGCTGCATGCAAACCGTGTGGCGCGACGACGAACGCTTCGTCAAGACCTACTGGAAGAGCATTCCCGGTGAGATGCTCTACAGCACCTTCGACTGGGGAATTCGCGATGAAGACGGCTATTTCTTCATCCTGGGTCGCACCGACGACGTGATCAACGTCGCCGGGCACCGCCTGGGCACGCGCGAAATCGAAGAGAGCATTTCCAGCCACCCGGCAGTCGCCGAAGTCGCCGTGGTCGGCGTGGCCGATTCACTGAAGGGCCAGGTGGCGATGGCGTTCGTGGTCTTGAGAGATTCCACGCTTGCGGCCGAGCCAGTCGGGGCGCTGAAACTGGAAGGCGAGATCATGAAGACCGTCGACGGCCAACTCGGCGCCGTCGCGCGCCCGGCGCGCGTGCACTTC
>JBEBHW010000729.1:0-2305 GCA_040081145.1 Burkholderiaceae bacterium | reverse complement strand
GTGTTGATCAGCGTGGGCAGCCTCGTGGAACTGAAGGGCTTTCACCGCATCCTGCCCATCCTGCCCCGGTTGCGCGAGCGCTTTCCCGGCTTGCGCTACCTCATCGTCGGCGGTGGCACGACTCAGGGCGACATGTCGGGCACACTGCGCGCCATGACCACCGAACTCGGGCTGGAGGACTGCGTCGTCTTCTGCGGCCCGCAGCCGCCCGAGCAATTGAAGTGGTACTACAGCGCGGCCGATCTCTTCGTGTCGGCAACTTCATATGAAGGCTGGGCCAACGTCCTGCTCGAAGGCATGGCTTGCGGCCTGCCGGCGGTGACCACCAACGTCGGCGGGAACCCGCAAGTCGTCTGCCGGAAAGAACTCGGTGCCATCGTTCCGTACTGGGACGCGGGCGCCTTCGAAGCAACGGTCGTCGACGCGCTGCACGCCGACTGGGATCGCAGCGCCATCATGGCCTATGCACGCGACAATTCCTGGGACGCGCGCGTGGCTCGCCAGATCGCCGAATACCGGCAGGTGCTATCGCGCTGGGCCGCGGCATCGCCAAGTCGCGCCGACGTTGCCGCGGCGCTGCCGGCGCCGGCTGGCCTGCCCTCAGCTCAGGTGAAGATGCCCGGCAAACACAGCTGAGCTTCGAAACGCTCACGCGTCATGTCGCGCTCCACAGTGTGCCTGCGGATGAAGAACGGATCGATGTTGTCGCTGCGATTGGCTCCTGCGACGTAGGAGATTCCGTAGCCGTAGCCCACGTCTCTGGCGACCCGTATGACCTCGGGAGAAAAGTGCGAACGGCCCCCGACCGGGTAGGCCAGAAGGTCCACTGGCTTGCCCACCTTCTGTTCGAGGGTGCGTTTTGATTCGCACAGTTCGTCAATCATGATTTGACCCTGGGTCTTCGACAGGATCGGGTGCGACACGGTGTGTGAACCGATGTCAATGTTGTGTCGCGCCACCTCGGCGAGCTGTTGCCAGTTCATCGCTCCGCCGTAGCGACTCCAGGCGGCGTTCAGCGCGCCGGTATCGACCAGGCTCATGAGGTGCGCGACAAACGCAGTTCGTTCGGCGTCAGGCACCTGCTTGAGCTTTTGCATGACCTGGCCCAGCTCGCGCAGGCGCACCTCGCGTACAGCGTGAGACGGGGCGGCTTGCGGGCACAGCGCATGGCGAATCGACGCGACGGGCAGGCTGAGGAAGGCAAACGCGACGATCTCGAACCAGATCGGTTGGTTGTGCTCGACAAAATCAGTCGTGATGAAGAACGTTGCCGGAACGCCGTGCTTGCGAAGGATCGGATAGGCGACCGAATAGTTGTCGAGGAATCCGTCGTCGAAAGTGACGGCGACGGACCCGGCCGGAATCTTTCGCTTCTCGCGACACATCTGCAGCAACGTGCCAAGCCGCTCGGGCCTGAAGCACTCGGCCAGCATCCCCATCTGCCAATCGAATTCGGCGCTTGAAGCGCTGATCAGCTCCGCATCGAACGGGTACTGACCATGCGGCTCGAGATCGGCGATGCGGTGGTAGGTGAGGACCACGAATTCATTCGAACGCAGCAACCCAAGCATGCGCTGCATGGCAAAGCCTCGCGACCTGTTCAGGCAAAGCGCAAGCGCATCCTTTTTCGACAAATTCGCCATGCTGAAGGCCAGTACGCCCGCGGTGCGATGATCGAATCGAGTGTATCGTTCGCCCCACTCGGCAGCGCGCCGCGCGCCTCGCGGTGGTGGCGTGTCCAGTGAAGGAATTCGCGCAGGCCATGAGCACTGAGGTGTTGACCAGGCACCGGGCGGAACTCGAAAACGCGGAACCACCCACTTCTTTCGATCGCAAGCGATTCGCATGACGACAACGCCCCGAATTCGCGCCACGCGGCGCGCCCGCCTGACCCCCGCGATGCTGGCCTTCGCATGGGTTGTTTCAGCCTGCCCAGGCGCTGCGGTCCATGCCGCTGGCGAGCGCGCAGCCGCTTCGCAGGCCACACCTGCTGCCGTCGCTGCGCCGACGGCCAAGCGCGGGTCCATCGCATTGGCCTTGTTCGCCGACAGGTCGGCTGGCGCGGATGCGGTGGTGTCGCTCGGCGTGCCATTCCCGCCGGGTACTCTTTTCGACGACCGCGCTATCGCCGTGCTCGACGCATCCGGTCGCGAAATCGCGGTGCACTCACGCGCGCTCGCGCGCTGGCCGACCGACCGATCGATGCGCAGCGTGTTCGTCGCGTTCAAGGCAAGCTTGTCGGTCGGCGCGAGGGCGAACTTCCAACTCCAGTACGGCGCGGCCCCGAACGTACCGTCGCTGGGGG
>JBEBHW010000728.1:0-2318 GCA_040081145.1 Burkholderiaceae bacterium | reverse complement strand
GGCGCGCTCGGTGCGTGCCGCCTACGAATCGCACGCCGCGCTGGAAGCAGTGCATGCAGCCTCGCACGACGCCACCTTCGATGCCTTGCACACGCGCATCGAAGCGCTGGACGCGTGGAACTGGGAGCAGCGCGTCGAGACGACGCTGACGCATTTGCAACTCGACGGCAGCCGCCGCGTAGACGAGCTCAGCGGCGGTATGAAGAAGCGCGTCGCGCTGGCGCAGGCGCTCGTCGCGATTCCCGACGTGCTGCTGCTCGACGAACCGACAAACCACCTGGATCTGGATTCGATCGCCTGGCTCGAAAGTCTGCTGCGCGATTTTCGCGGTGCCGTGATGCTCGTCACCCACGACCGCGACTTTCTCGACAACGTCGTCACACGCATCGTCGAGCTCGACCGCGGCACCTTGCGCAGTTACCCCGGCAACTTCAGCACCTACGAGCGTGTCAAGGAGGAGCAACTCGCCTCGGAGCTGCTCGCCAGCGCCCGCGCCGACAAGTTGCTCGCCCAGGAAGAGGTCTGGGTGCGCAAGGGGGTCGAGGCGCGACGTACCCGCAGCGTCGGCCGGGTGCAGCGATTGCAGACCTTGCGTGCGCAACGCGTTGCAAGACGCGAGTCGCTGGGGCAGGTGCGGCTCGAAGTCGATTCGGGCGTGCCGAGCGGGAAGATCGTCGCCGAGTTGCGCGACGTGAGCATGGGCTTTGACGCGAAGCTGCTCGTCAGCGGCTTCAGCGCGACGATTCTGCGCGGCGACAAAGTCGGCCTGATCGGCCCCAACGGCTGCGGCAAGACGACGCTGCTCAAGTTGATTCTTGGCGAGCTGCAGCCCAAGTCGGGCAAGGTGCGCCTGGGCACGCGCCTCGAAGTCGCGTATTTCGATCAGCTGCGCAGCCGGCTCGACCTGAATTCCACCTTGGCCGACACCATCAGCCCGGGCAGCGAGTGGGTCGACATCAACGGCGGGCGGCGCCACGTCATGAGTTACCTGAGCGACTTCCTGTTCTCGCCGGAACGCGCGAATTCGCCAGTGCGCACGCTGAGCGGGGGCGAGCGCAACCGCGTGCTGCTGGCGCGCCTGTTCGCGTTGCCCGCCAACGTGCTCGTGCTCGACGAGCCGACCAACGACTTGGACATCGATACTCTGGAACTGCTCGAAGAGCTGCTGCAGACCTACGCTGGTACCGTGTTCCTGGTGAGCCACGACAGGCGCTTTCTCGATAACGTGGTCACGAGCACGATCGCCTGGGCGGGTGACGAGGCGCCGGGGCTGTGGCGCGAATACGAAGGCGGCTACCGCGACTGGGAGCAGCAGCGCGCACGCGGCCTCGCGTTGCGCAGCAGCGAAGCGCGCCCAGCAAAGTCGCCTGCAGTTGCGCCCGCCGTGAACCGTGCGGCGGCGGCATCAGTCGCTGCGCCGGTGGCCAAGCCGCGCAAACTGAGTTTCAAGGAGCAGCGCGAACTCGATGAGCTTCCGCAGCGCATCGAACGCCTGGAGGGCGAACAACGCGATTTGGGCAGGCTGCTCGCCGACCCGGACATTTATCGCAGTGACGCCGACCGGGCCATCGCAGCGCAAACGCGCTATGCACAAATCGAGGCCGAGTTGACTCTGACGCTGGAACGCTGGGAGCTGCTTGATCAGCGCAGCTGAAGCGGTGCGGCGCTCAGCTTTGCACCGCGCCAACTCAGGACGCGCCGGCTTTTTGAGAGGTGCAAGCCCGGGAGCGCCACGGGCGCTGTGGCCTCACCTCAGCGGCCGAGCGCGCCGAACCAACTGTCGCTGTTCGCTTCCGGGTGGGCGCGGCTCACGATCAACCCGGCCTGAAGGTACAGCGCATTGAGCACGCGCTTGGCACGCCCGCTGTCCAGGCCCGGCCATTCGGAGAGCTCGCGCAAGTTGGTCGCCTGATGGCGCAGCCGTGTCAGGCTGGCGAGCAGCGGGCCGCGCACCGGCAGGCGGACCAGGTCGGTGCCGGGAGCGATGCGATACGCCGCGGCGCCGCCGATCTCGGGCAACAACTCGCGGCGCGGCCCGCGCATCGCGAGTTCCCAGGAAAACGGCGGCAGCGGATGCAGTAAGGGGTTTTTCCCCGCCAGCAACATTTCGCTCGCTCCGGGAGGCGCAATCCACGCCCCTTCCACGTGCAGCACGCGCAGGTCGGCGATGTGCTTGGCGACCAGCTCCACCATGCTCATGGAGCAGTGAATCAACTGCTCTTGGGGGAACACGCTGAGCGGCAAGGCGTGGCGCCCGCACTGCAGGTGAATCGTGACGCGCTTGCCGTGACGCAGACAGGCAGCGAGCACGCCAAGCA